>JBJOMF010000175.1:0-5806 GCA_046052505.1 Bacteroidota bacterium
CCAGATGCCCTTTTCGTATTTCCAGACAAGGAAGTGGAGGTGGGGTGTGAGTGCGTAACCCGTCTTCCCGCTCCGGGCGATCGGATGCCCGGTGCCTATCGTATCACCCGGCTCGACCAGGGCACCCTGATACTGTAGGTGCCAGTATCCCGCCCTCGATCCATCGTCATGTTCCAGGATGATGTGGTTGCCTTCTTTACGGTATTTCCGGTTCAGGCCACCACGGCGACCGTCCTGTTTTACGCGGATCACCACCCCGCCCCTTGCTGCCGTAATGGTATCGCCTTTTTTGAGATTGAAATCCAGAGCGGCCCGTTCTCGGTGGGTATACCGGCTGAAGTAGCCCTGGATCACGCGGTAGGTCTTATTTTTTGGGAAGGGCAGCTCATAAATGAAGCTGCTGTCATCCGAAGGCCGTTCTTTTTGGAGTCGTTTCACCGTCGTCCTCATGGGATGCCGGCTTACCGAGCAACCGGTGCATAGCAGCAGGATGATGCCCAGGGCGAGGACGGTCCGGGTCAGCATTTTCTCACTCATAAGGGAAATGTCTTTGCCCAGTTCTGTATAACGGTATGTACCTGACCGCAATCGCCAGAGGATTGGGTACTTTCCAGATATCCCGGGTATGGCGAAGTACAAAGGTTACCGGAGTGTAAAACCGACGGATCTTTAATGATGATATCGGGCATGTTCAAAAATACGAGACAAGAACCTAAATGTTGATTTACTCATTCCATGTCTCCGATCCGGAAGTTGGACATTTTTTTTGAAGGTTTCATTCCGGTCAGTAGAACCGATTCGAGTTGATAATACAATTCTCTTTTTTCTCGATCAACCTGGCTATGTTCCCGGATTTAGGACCTGAGATCGGTTTCAAACTGCTCAAAGGCTGACGGGTACAGTTCAGGAGCCTGACAGACGCTGGTCATAGGATACCACCTTGGCCTGTGCGTAATTTTCCCGGCAAAGAAGATCCTTATGAAACGATTTACGCTTATCGCAGCGATCGCACTACTGCCGATCTTTCCCCTTTACGCTCAAGTGTCCGGGCAGCGTTCCCTGTTTCAGATCAAGGCTGGCGTTTCCCTTCCCTTACTCTGTTTTGCTTCCTCCGACCTGTCGAAGGGTACATCCGGTTTTGCAAGTCCCGGATTTATGATCGACCTCGGGTATACCTGGAGAACGGGAACTTATACGGGTATTGGTGGTCGATTGTTCTATGGAACGAATCCTGCGGGGAAAGCGGGTATTCAGTCCACAGGCAGTCCGTATCAATGGGGCGGTATCATGGTCGGACCAGTGCTACTGCGTGATCTTTCAGTCCGATGGCAGGGGGATATCGCCGTTACCGCAGGATGGTCATGGGTACGAACGCCCCTGATCCGGTACGGGGATGCCATACTGCTGCAGCGGCAGACAGGGAATTCCTTTGTTTGGGGGGGTACGATCGGTGTCCGGTATCAACTGTCGGACAGGTCCAGCATTCATTTACAGGCCGATCATGTGAATCTCAAACCCCGGTTGCTCCATGCCACGGTCGGTAAAACGGAGCAGCATCTGGTTCTGATGAACCTGGATGCAGGGCTGGGAATTCTTTTTTGACAGTTCAGGCATCAATTCATGAAGTTACCGTGAGGAACCGAACGGTTTCTATGATTAATATCAACGGTGATTATTTTTCAACTCATTGTATCGGCCCCATACCGCTTTTTATCATTGAATGACGAGGACGTACGGAACGTGCGATTGACAACTTTTAAATAACGCTTTATGAAAAACTTTTTTGTCATGCTATCGGCTTTGCTGATAGGAGGTGTCTCGGGTGCGCAAGACAATGCGGTGAAGCCGACCCCTAAATCTTTCTTTGCCTTTCAGGCCGGCACCACGATCCCCACGGGGATGTTCAACAGCAAGGCACTTCACACCGATGGATTCTTTGGTGGCGGTGGTTTTGCCCAGGTCGGATTCGGTCTGGATATGCGCTATGAGTATCGGTTCAGCGATAATGTCGGTATCACCGGAATGATCTCCTATAACAACAACGGACTGCACTCCGATGATTTCGTTCGCGAGATCAACCGGATGTATTTTGAAGAGACCGGCGAATCATTGAATGCGGAAGGGTTGACCCTTGACCACTGGCAATGGTACAGTTTTCTTGCCGGACCTGTATTCATTAAAGATTTCAGTAAAAATGTGACCGGCTCTATTCGCATCACCGGCGGATTGGCCAGCGCCAATTCAGCTCGTGCTACCTTCATGGACGAGGAGATCTTTGGAGAGGATTGGTCAAATGCTTTCGTTTTCCGCGGCGGAGCCGATATTCGTTTCGGCTTGGGCAAGAACACCTATGGTTTGCTCAACATTGACTATATGTATCTCCGGCCGGAATTCAAGATCTCCATGGCGGATCCCTTCACCTCCGAGGTGTACTGGGAGTCAGGTAAGCAGGAATTCGCTGTACTGGGTCTTTCTGCCGGCATCGGTGTCAGATTTTGACCGGGTGACATGATTAGATGAAAAACCCCGCCGAAGCGGGGTTTTTCGTTACATTATATCACTGGTCATCAATTCCGGATCATCAACTTTTTGGTTTCCGCTCCATATCGAAGCAGATATACACCTGCCGAGAGCCCTTCAAGTGATATCCAATGGGATCCTTCCCTCAGATACTTGCGGAATAATTCACGGCCAGCCGCATCGTAAAGAAAAAATAGTTGTGCAACTGGAACCTGTAGTATCACCGACCCATCTGTAACTGGATTGGGAAAAATTGTCAGTGGCATTATCGCATCATGGGCTAAGCTCAAGACACGGCTATACTGTTCCCAGCCGTCCAGATCTCGCTGCACGAGCCTATAGTAATTGATTCCGCGGGATGCTACTGCGTGGATATATTGATAGGAACGATTCGAGCTGCTGAAAGTGGCTGCCGGTACTGACCCAATGCGGTTCCAGTGGCTACCATCCATGCTGTGTTCAATCTGGAAATCCCGGCTGTTCACTTCGGACCCTGTTACCCATTGTAACAAGGTTCCGTTTCCCTGTTTACGGGCTGTGAAGGAGAGCCATGTTACCGGTAGCGGATTGGAAACGATGATCGTCGCCGCTGCATTATTAATGCAGGTGCTTCCTGACAGCTTATCGGCTATTACAGACACATTATAGGTACCCGGTGTAGAGAATGGCAGGGATGTAAAGTTCAATGTTCCACCATTGCCGAATTGAGAGGCGGCATAGCTGGCCCCGGACGTGGCATTTTGAATGCTATAGAGCACATTGCTCTGGCTCCCGGTTATTGTGTAAGTCACGGTTTGTCCTGATGCAATGGTCGTACTGGTTGGACTGACCGCTGGCGCGGTTGGAGCGGAACAGCTGATCGTTGTTGTGGAAGCGCAACTGCGATTGAGCGTCCCGGATGTGGCTTGTGCTCCTACAGTCAGAACCCCACCGGTATAGAGTGGATTGGATGGGGAAACCGTGATATTCCAAGTGGTTGCGGAGGTCACAGAGACGGAACCGATTTGACTGCCGTCCTGATAGAGGTAGATCGTACCGGTAAAAGAGGAAGGCAAGGTTCCGGAAACGGTACCATCTCCTTCCATATAACTGCCGCTGATCACAGGGCATAAGGTGGTTATGGCTCGGGCGGTCGCTGTTGCGGAGTTGCTGCTCACCGCACAGGTCCCGTTCTTGGCGGTTGTATAGTAGTTCGATCCTGCAACAAGTGCGGGTGTAACCGAGGCAGACCATGAGCCGTTGGCCAGTACCGTCGTATTGCCGATTTCAGTGGCCGGCGAGAGGTACACCCGTATCGTGGTACCCGCTGGTGAATTCGAGGTTCCGGATACTGTAGTGGCACCAGCGGTCAGGCTACCCTGAATGTCTGTGGTCATTTGGGGAACGGTGGTGAAGCAGCTGGCTGTCAGACTGGCCGCGGCGCTAATACATTTGGATGCAGCCTGAGCCCTGATCGTGATTACATCCCCGGTCTGTACGATCACATTTGAGAACGAATAGGCTGCGCTGGCAGCTACATTTTGTGAGGTTATCAGGAAGCCATTGATAAATAATCGGATCGTCGTGGGATTCGCCTCCGTGCTGTTACCCGAGATAGTTTGTGAACCGGGATACAAAACGGTTTGTGTGATGGTCGGAGTCGCCGTCGAGGTCTGGTTGACACAGGATCCCCAGATCGGCGCGGATTCACATTTACCCGATTCGGTGACAGTTATGTAATAAGAACCGTTGGGAATATCGTTGGGCCCGCCGCTGCAGGGGTCGATGGATCCGCTGTTATTGGATCCATTGTATTCCCAGGTCGTATTCGCCACATTGCTAGGGCTGCCATACGTAACAAGGAATGTTGAGGGAGAGGTCGGTGTGCCATCGGTGGCATACAATGAGGGGATTGCGTTGTACGTGGCCTGATAGATTCGAACGGTAGCATTCGTGAGCTTGGTGCCAGCGATTCCGCGACGGTCATTCACGCAGATGCCATAGGATGCCGAGCCTGTAGACGTGATATTGGCAGGTGTACATCCCAAGGCGGCAACGCTGTTACTTTCCAGGCACATGCTTTCCCCGGCTCCCTGTGCCTTGGCTGTGATCACATCGCCAGTACTGATGGACGGAATGGTCAGATTCCAGGCGCTGCCGCTTGTGCAGCTGGTGGTTCCTTGGCTAACACCGTTCTTGTATACCGTGATCGTAGCGGTGGAAACGGTGGACCCGCTCAGTTTGGTCCAGCTGCCGCCGACTGAAACACTGGTGCCGGCACCGATGCCGGAACTTACTGTGGGTGCGGCCGTACAGGGATCTCCCGCTCCTGGTCCGGAGGAGCTGATGTCGTTCAGCGAAAAACTGGCGGTATTCTTTGCCACATACTCCCACGCATCTGTGGTATTCGGGAACTGCGTATCATCGATTCCGTATATATCCGATCGGGTTCCCTGAAAGGCGGAACCCGGATTGGTATTCGTTGTTACGACGATCCGAAAGGGGGTGGTGGCCGTGATGCCCAGTGCTGCTGCCGGGATATAAAAGTCGTAAAAGTAGTCAGCATTATTCGATTCGCGGCTCAACGCAGCAGAGATCAGGTGATTGGTAGCCAGGCTGTACGTATTCGTCACCGTGGGGTTTACGATGCCATCTACGTTATATACGGCCACCCGACCAGAGGAGCCGGTCTCAAGGGCCACTTCCCACTCGAACCCCGGGTTCCCATTTCCGCTGTTGGTTGGGGTTACATAGTTCGGGTCTGCACCCACACCGGTGGCCCCGATCTTCATGTCCGTGTCAAAAAGCATGTTATAAGCCTTCGCACCACTCACGATGCTTCCGATACGAATCCGGAACAACAGGTTCGTTCCGTCATAAAAAAGGTAACAGCCGCTGCCGTCCACCGTTTTCACGATATCCGAGTAGCCCCCGTTCGGTCCCGTTGCCAGGTCACCGGTCGGTTCGGAATAAAATAGCGGTTTGATGACTTTGTATCCGATCTCTGACTGTGAGATGTCGCTGCTGGTAAATCCGGCATTGGTGACCGAGGTCCAACTATCTGAATTCGGGTTCAGTACCAAAGGACCGGGGCCTGCCGCCGGGCGCACGATGAACCCCGGTGACTGGGCGAATGAAGCAATCGATAAGCAAACTTGTAAAAGGGAGAAAAGCAGCAAGTTCCACAGCTTTATTCGACACATGGGTGATTTTGGCATTAAAATTACCACGATTTGATCTTTAAAATAGAATTAATTCTACCAATAAGCAAAAATTGTAGAATTACCGGATTCATATTACTAATAGC
>JBJOMF010000176.1:0-3627 GCA_046052505.1 Bacteroidota bacterium
TTGCTGAAAATACTGCTTCCGTCGAACCGGTAGCTGGCCACGAAGAAAAGATACTCGGTCTCGGGCGCCTGCAAGACCGCCTCGATCGATTCTTTGGATGGGGTGCAGATCGGGCCGGGCGGAAGGCCTGCGTGGAGATAAGTGTTGTACGGTGATTCCAGTTTCAGGTGCGAGCCGGTGATACGGCCCAGTCTGAAATTGCGGGTAACGTACTTGACGGTCGGATCGGCCTGCAGGCGCATGCCTTTCCGCAGCCGGTTGATATACGTACTGGCCACATTGGGTTTATCGGCTTTGCGGTTGGTCTCCTCCTCCACGATGGATGCCAGGATCATGACGTCCCTCGGCGAGAGTCCCTGTTTTTTGGCCTGTTCCATTCGTTGGGCATTCCAGAACCGATCATACCCTTGTCGGAACTGTTGCAGCAGTCGGGCCGGGTCGCTGTTCCAGGGATGCAGGTAGGTATCGGGAATGATGAGCGACATCACGGTGTGGGAGTCCACCCCGAATCGCTTCAGCGAATCGTTGTTGTTCAGGAAACGGGCCAGTTGCAGGGAGTCGAAACGGAGGTCGAACTTTTTCCCCGGCCCGAACTTTCCTGCCAGCAGTTCCCGGGTTCGCTCTTTTACGACGGTGATGCGTACCAGTGCTTGCTCACCTTTGCGAAGCATGCGTACCAGATCATACAGGTTCATGCCATGGCGGAACTGGTAACGGCCGGGGCGGGGTCTGGTGAACCGAAGAAGGCGGCAGGTTAACCGGAAACCGGACCCACGGATGAACCCCTGATCGGTCAGGTTCTTTTGGACGGTCGCCAGATCCTCGCCTTCTTCAATATAGAAGTAGGTATTCGCTTTGTTGGAAAGGGCCGGTCGAAGGATGCGGTAGGAAAGGTACCCTCCGGTGGCCAACAGCAGGATCAAGGCGGCGATCAGGATTTTTTTACGCATGCGGGGTGCCCGGGATGAGTGATTTCATGCAATGTACGAATGGGCCGTGCAATCAAAAAGCCCCGTCCATGATGGGCGGGGCTTCGATCCATATTTTAACAGGTCACTTCGGGTTGGCCGGAGCGGGTTGTTGTGTTGTTGGGGTCAACGGCACTGAATTCGCAGGCACTTTAGCGGGTGCGGTGGCCGCGGGTACAGTGGCTCCTGTGGCATCATTGGAACGGTCCGTCCCGCCCGACTTGCTGCCGGAGATGAAGAATACGGAAAGAAGGCAGAGCAGGGCGATCACGCCACCAAAGATCCAAGTACCCTTTTCCAGGATGTCCGTCGTCTGCTTGACGCCCATGAACTGGTTGCTGAAACCGGCGATATTGCCGGCCAGACCGCCACCTTTAGGGTTCTGAACCAATACGATAAGTCCCAGGACCGCGGAGGCCAGTACCACCAGGATGATGAAGATCGTCGTCATGTCAGTCGGATTTCTTTAACGCCTCAATTTTCGCTGCAAAATAAGCGCTTTTGGCGGGTTCAAGCAAACTTAATTTACTGTAGATCTCAATGGCTTTGGTATGGTTTCCCTGTTTTTCCCATACCTCGGCCATGGCTTCGGTGAGGACTTCCCGGTCTTCCAGAGAATGAGCGGCCATCACTTCCACTTTTTTCTCACCGCTCGACACCGGTTGGGTGGCGATCTCGGTTACGGGGAGCCGTTTTAGGGTCTTCAGCCAGTCGGTGAAGCTCTTCAGTTGCCGGCCAAGCGGGTCAGCAGGTCGCTCTTCGTCCTTGAACCTGATCCCTTGTGAGGCGAAATAGTCGACGGTGTGGTAAGGTTCGAAGAGCAGGTCCGAAGCGGATTGCTCTGCCGAAACCGGTGTATCCTGAACAACGGGGTCTGATGATGCGGCTTCCGGTGCGGGAGTTGAAACAGTGGCTTGAGTACCGGCCTGGTGTTCGGAAGGGGGTTCTGCAGCTGCGGGGGTGATCAGCACATCGCTGCTTTGCTCGCTGAGCAGGTGTTCCACCCACAGGGGATTATGGAAAAAGAGATAGGTCTTTTGTACTTGCTCGTTGTATCGCTCCGGGTCCTCGGACTGCAGCTTTTTGGTCAGCAGCAGCTGGGCCGCGCCGAAGTGGGGATGGCGTTCGGCGTACTGCTCCAGTTCCGGCAGGCTGCACTGGTCAATCGACTCGCGTTGCAGGAGGGATCTGACCAATTGATTGATCCGGGGGTTCATGGCTACAAGTTAGGATGAACTCACCAGTTCGAAAAAAGGCGGTTGAAGATTTCATCGGTCAGGGTCCGTATCATCTCTTCGCCGAGCGCGTTCTCCGCCTGCTGAAAGGACTGGTCGGCCCTGAATTCGAAGCTGCGACTTACATCGTATTCGGTAACCTTTTCCTTCTTCCGGTCGTTCAGCTGGATGTGCACGCTGACCGTCAGTCGGTTATTCGCCACCTGCTGACCGGAGATGGCGGAGGTGCTGAAGGAATAATCGGTGATGAACCCGCTCACCTCCCAGTCCACATTGTCGTTGTTTGTTTGCGTGAGCCGGGTCTGTCCCACGATCTTCTGCCGCAGCTTGTCGGTGAGCCGTGGGCTCAGCTGTGGGTTGATATAGCGGGCGCGGTTCTCGATGTAGTTCACCTTTACGGTCCGTACATCGGCCGGGATGGACACGTCCTTGAATTTGTAGATGCCACAACCTGCGAGTAGCAGGAGGAGCAGGGTCAGGGGGAGGGGTGCTTTCATTCTTCGATGTCGTATTCCTTGAGTTTGCGATACAAGGTCCGTTCGCTGATGCCCAGGTCGAGGGCGGCATCCTTGCGTTTGCCTTTGTGTTTCTTGAGGGCCCGTACGATCAGTTCCTTTTCCTTTTCCATGATATTGAGGCTTTCCTCGACCTCTACATGATCCTGGATCGATGGATTGATCAGGACGTGCTTGGGCGGAGCGCCAGCCGGTGCCAGTACAGGAATGGATGTTGCCGGGGCCGGTACCGTATCCAGGGTCCGAAGCTGGTTCAGTTCATTTGCCAGGCCCGGGTGTTGTGACACGAGTTCGGGATGCTGCAGCACGTCGAGAAACATCCGCTTCAGCTCGGTGACATCCCGTTTCATGTCGAAAAACAGTTTATAGAGGATCTCCCGTTCATTGGCGAATTCAGTGGCTGCGCCCGGTGTTGTTGCCAGCACGGGCAGCCGGTTCATCGGAACAGGCTGGAGGAATTTCCTGAGCTCTCCGGCCGTGATCCGTTTGTCTGTCGAAAGTACGGAGATCTGTTCCGCAATATTTTTCAGTTCCCGGACGTTGCCCGGCCACGGATAGTGCACCAATTCGTTCTGCGCCTCCTCGTCCAGTTGTACCGAAGCGGTCCGGTACCGGGTAGCGAAATCGGATGCGAATTTCCGGAATAGCAGGTGGATGTCCTCAGGTCGGTCGTGCAGGGCGGGTACGCGGATGGGCACGGTGCTGAGACGGTAGTACAGGTCTTCCCTGAATTTTCCGGCCTGAACCAATTGCAGGAGGTCACGGTTCGTGGCGGCGATCACGCGTACATTGGTCTTCTGTACTTTGGAGGATCCGACACGGATGTACTCGCCGGTCTCCAGAACGCGCAGAAGCCGGGCCTGCGTGCCGAGGGGAAGTTCCCCGATCTCATCGAGGAAAATGGTGCCC
>JBJOMF010000177.1:0-8759 GCA_046052505.1 Bacteroidota bacterium
AACTCGGTGGTATCCAGCTCCATGATGTAGGGCCGGGGAGCCGAGAACGGATTAGCCGTCGATGCATGGAACCGGATGCCCTGTCTGTTTACGATCCCAAGATTAAAGGGGTAAACAGGGCGTAACTCATCCTCATAGATGAAAACGTCCCGGCTGACGGTATTATTGGTCTCGTACAGCTCATCGATGGCATTATCGGGGTCGATGGTGATCGAGATTCGGTTGGCACCCTTGTCACGTGTGGCCAGGATCGGAAGGGTATAGCTGATCGAATCCATATATCGGATCCCTGGCAGGGTATCCCGACGGATCAGGGTCGTCTGGTCAGGGAATGTACGTTTGAATTCCACCACCAGTGGCCGGCTTATGGCCTTTCCGATATTCATGAACCGTGCCCGTACGGTAAAATCATTTTCCGCGACGGATATGAAAGACGGATCGATCTCCACCATGGGGTCCTCTATGGCGTAATCCGGCTTGGGGAAGGAGGCGTGCAGGCGCATGGCCGGATCCCCGTGAAGCGAATTTTGTTCGCAATGGATTCGGGCATAGAAATCATTTTGGGTCGTCAGCATGTATGTCTGCACGATGGCCTCGACCATCACATCTCCCAGGGTGGCCCCGTAGCGGTTGCCTGTCATCGCTTTCGTGAAGGCCGCATTCAGCACATCGAGGTAATACGGAACACCGAGTGAGGTGGACGCGATACAACCGATACTTCCCCGCTGATCGGCCAGCACGAAATTTTCTGAGATGGTTTCCTTTGTGGACAGCCGGGCCAGGTTGAAATTATAGAAGTTGCCCGCATTGCATCCCAGCAGGATGAACAGGGGATACTTTCCGGCATTATTGTACCCCAGAGGATTGTCCAGGTTGAATTCCAGTGTGGATGCTGACGAGTGGCCGAAATAGGTCATGAGGCTGATCCCCGACTCGAAAAGACTGTACAAACGAGTGATATTTACCTGCTCGACCGGCGCATTGGTCTTCTTACTGAAATTATTGACATGTGCGCCGTACAGCGTATCGGTCAAAGTGGTCTCATATCCGCCCATGGCAGTGGTCAGGATCGTGGCCAGGGGCTCATCCCACGCGCCCATGACGTGTACCACTTCTTTTTGCCAGCCTTTGTCGCGGATCAAGGGAGAACTCAGGGCCAATTTCTCGTCGTACTGGATCATCTTGCGCAGGTAAAGTGCTACTTCATCCCCGTTGATGACGGAGAGACGACCGATCGGGATCCGCGGCGTTACATCGGGGCCGGGATCAGCGGTCAACAGGTTGTCGGACGCTGGGAAGCCAAAAGTGGGGATGAAGGAAAGCCGCTGGATATTGGCATTGGACTCAAACCCCCTGTTGTGTACATAATGCAACCCTTTACCGATGAGAAACACCCCCTTGATCGTTTGGGGAAATGAGGCACGGGCCCAGCGCAGGAAATTCCGGACGGACAACGGATGATCCTTGATGCCGTAAGCGAACTGATCGATCAGCTGATCGATCATATAGACCCTTGCACTGTATCCGCCCCCGGCAGCCGAGGCACGGTAGGCGCGGTATTCCTCCACAGGATTGCCGCCGCCCGTTTTCGTCGTCAGGGCCGGATGCGAGACGATCAGGTAGTCGCCACGGTTCGCCGGCAGGGAATAGTTGATGAAGTTCCGCTGCTGCAGGGAGGTCACAGCGACCGGGTAGGATGACTCTGCCGTCACCAGCAGTAGCCGGCGGGATGTTGAGGATGGCTGTAATACGATGCGTACCTGCGGCGCATTGGTGATGTCCGCCACATAGCGAAATCCGTTGGTGAGATCCAGTAATACCGGCGCTGATGTGCCGTAATTGAATCCCGTGATGACAAGATAGTTCTCGGTGGCGGATGCAGGCAGCTCGAACAGAAAATTATTGGCGCCCCCGAAATTGAATTGCCGCGCATAGACCACCTCACTTTGTGCAATGACCATACGGTCCGGACCCACCGTAGCATTGTTCTTCACAGCAAGCACACCCGTACCGCTGCTCAGGACGGACAACGGCAGTGTAAAAGAGGCTTTTACATGATCGTAATAATTCATTGTCTGGGTCCCCGCCACGCTACCATTGAGGGAAACTTCAAAGGTGCGCGTGTTCAGCGCATTGCCGGATGCGTTCACCCGAATCACCGGATCAGGAGCGCCCGGCCCCAGGTAGGGGAACAGGCTTCCTAGATTCTCCGTACGGGTAGCGCCCAAACCGATGTCGTTAGAGGTATATCCTTCTCCCCCCTCATAATCCGATGAGTAGAGGACACTGCCGACCACTACACCCGTACCGTTGAAGATCCGCTCCCGATAGTACCTCCCGACAGTATGGAGGAAATAAGGCTCCGGCTGCAAGGCCGTAGGCAAATTATTGGTGGCGGGACGCAAGCGAAGGTTCCCTCCGGATGCATTTACGGTAAGGAAATAAGATGCCGTGTCCGTTTCCAGGCTGACCCGGTCGTTGAGCTGGTGGTCCGGAACCCGGTACAGGTCCTTGTCAGGCCTCCCGTCATTACCCTCCCCCCAGAATTCGATGTAATCCGATGCCCCGAGAACACCGGTGGCGACCGTCGTATACACAGGCACCTGTTGCCCGTTACGCCAAAGCTGAAACTGTTCGGCGGGAGTGTTACCCAGTCCGGCAGCGGTCAGCACCGGCTGTGTGATCCGGTAGAGTCCGTTCACGGGAACCTTGAACTTGTAATAGGTCTTGGTGTAATCGATCCACTCGTTCCGGTAGGTCTGCCCACCGGCCACCAGAGCGGAGAGAAAAAGAAGAAGAAAAGCGAGTTTTTTCATGGGATCCGTTTTATCACAAGGTCCGGTCAGTCATTCTGGGATTTGGTCAGGTCGAGCCGTAGGGAAAATACATGCGTGAACAGGGGATTCGATTGGTTGGCCAGGTTGGTGAACGCATAATCGATCGTTACGTTCCCGATCTTGAATCCGACCCCGCCACCCGGCTGGAAGATCCAGACCTTTTTTTGATTGAGGGTGTCGCCGTCTGCAAGGGCCCGCTGAAAATTGTGGATCCCTCCACGGAGGTAGAACAGGTCTTTCACGTTCAGTTCCAGACCGAGCTTGGGATCCGCACTGAGCGGATCGGCACTCAACAGGGTGTTCCGCTTGCCGTCAAAGGTCAGATCGACGTTCATCTCGGCCAGCAGACTTGCCTTTTCACCCAACCGGAAACTGCGGGCCGCTCCGAGAACCAGACGGGGTGCGGTCAGCTCCGTTGACTTGACGGGGATCTCGTTCTGCGTGAGGTACAGCACTTCCTTTTCACGCTCCGTGAAGCGGAAGGACCAGGCGTTGAATGTGGTGGTGATGTCCCGTCCGGTGAGTCCGAATTGCCATTTGCCCGAGCGGATCTGCAGACCGGCATCCAGTCCGAAGCCCCAGGCTTTGGCAAACTTGCCCACACTACGGTGAATGACTTTTGCATTGACCCCAAAATCGATGCGGCGGTCTTCCGTTTGCTTGAGGGCCTGTGCATAGGAGAACAAGAACGCATAATCAGCCGACGAGAACGATTGGATGTTGTTGTAGTTGATGCTGCCGTCCGGCTCGACGAGGAACAGGGTGTTCATGATGTCATCGACGGCGAAGCGAAGCGCCGTGAACGCGACCGTCCGCTTATTGTCGGATGCCGGGAAGGCGGCACTGAGATAGTCGTACTTGCCGATCCCCGCAAAATACTCGGCATGCATGAGATTGATCTGGGGCCGGTCTTCCACGCCGGTAAGACCGGCCGGATTCCAGTATCCAGCCGTTCCATCCCGCACCGAAGCTACCTGGGAACTGCCCATGGCCATACCGCGGGCACCGGCCCCGATGTTCAGGAATTCATTGGAATATTTTCGGAATTGAGCGACAGCGGAAGCGCAGGAAAAAATTGAAATCAGAAAGAGAACGGCAAAGGTGGGTTTCATCGGACAATTATCTAGTGAACGGAAAAGGACCGCTTTCTGGGGTACAGTCCAGTAAATTTAAATTTAAATCAGAAAAAAACAAGCCCCGAAACCGGGAACGACCGGGTCGCTTCCCCGGGCCGTCAGAAAAGAATGACAGGCCACCAACGGTACCGTGGTTCTGGCGTACTTTTGCACACATGAAACCGCAGGAAACCAATCTGATCGAGGAGCTCCGCTGGCGCGGTATGATCCAGGACATCATGCCCGGAACGGAAGAACAGCTGAAACGGGAGATGACCACCGCCTATGTAGGCTTTGACCCGACGGCCGACAGCCTGCACATCGGCAACCTGGTTCCCATCCTGCTGCTCGTGCATTGCCAGCGGGCGGGGCACAAGCCCATTGCCCTGGTCGGCGGTGCTACCGGTTTGGTCGGCGACCCGAGCGGAAAGAGCGAGGAACGAAACCTGCTGAGCGAAGAGGTGCTCCGACACAATGAAGCCGGGGTAAAGACCCAACTGATGCGATTCCTTGACTTCGATACCGACAAACCGAACGCGGCGGAGGTAGTGAACAACTACGATTGGTTCCGACAGATGTCGTTCCTGACTTTCATCCGGGACATTGGAAAGCATATAACCGTGAATTACATGATGGCGAAGGACAGCGTGCGGAAAAGGCTGGAAGGCGAATCGGGCATGAGCTTCACCGAGTTCACATACCAATTGGTACAGGGCTATGACTTCTATTGGTTGTACCGCAACAAACAGGTCAAACTCCAGATGGGCGGCAGCGACCAATGGGGCAATATCGTTACAGGAACGGAACTGATCCGTCGAAAGGCCGGCGGGGAGGCCTATGCCTTTACCTGTCCCCTGCTGACAAAGGCCGACGGGGGAAAGTTCGGGAAGACCGAATCGGGCAATATCTGGCTGGATGCAGCCCGCACCACCCCCTACCAGTTCTACCAGTTCTGGCTGAACGCCAGCGATGCCGACGCGGAAAAATGGATCCGCATCTTCACCTTTCTGACGCGGGATGCTATCTCGATGCTCATCCACGAGCACCGCAGCGACCCGGCAGCCCGAACGCTGCAGCGAACACTGGCCGCGGAAGTCACGGCCTTCGTACATGGCCGGGATGAGACCGACAAAGCCATCGCTACCACCGAAAAGCTCTTCGCCCGGCAGGATGCACCCATCGAATCGCTGAGCATCGACGACCTGCAGGCGTTGGACGGCGTGGTGCAATCCTCCCTCCCGATCGAACGGATCCGGTCGGGAATCGATCTGGTCAGTTTTCTGCAAGAGACCCAGGTGTGCCCCAGCAAGGGAGAGGCCCGAAAACTGATACAGGGGGGCGGTGTGAGCATTAACCGAAAAAAAGCCGGTTCACCACTGGACCTGATCGGGACCGAGGACTTGTTGCATGGATGCTACATTCTGGTACAGAAAGGGAAAAAGCATTATTTCCTCGTTCAGGCCGTCTGATCGAGCAGGGCCTTTTTTTCCCTGTATAATTTCAGGACCCATTCGCCGAACAAGGTATTGGCCCATGCAAACCACTTACGGGTAAACCGGAAGGGGTCGTCCTTGTGAAAGGATTCATGCATAAAGCCCGTGCCGGCATGCGCGCCCTGGAGAGTATGAAGACATCGGCGGATCTCCGATGGATCGGAGGAGGTCAATCCCTGCATGATGATGCTCAGCGGCCAGATCATATCCAGCCCGGCATGCGGCCCGCCGATACCCGCACCGGCCCGCCCGCTGAAGAAAAAAGGATTTTCAGGGGAGAGAACATAGGCCCGGGTATTGCGGTAACGGAGCCGTTGTGGCGTTGTCAGCGGGATCAGGTATGGCAAGGAAAGCAGACTGGGCACATTGGCATCGTCCATCAGGTTCACGCTTCCATAACCATTTACCTCATAGGCATAGATCTCGCCGAAGCGGGGATGGCGGACAACACCATACCGCTCCACAGCTGCGGCCACCCGGGCCGACATTGAACCGGCCTCCTGCATCAGTGCAGCCGCATCCGCCGAATAAGGCAGCGCCCGCAGGATTTCAGCCAATTGCCGGAGCGCCAAAACGGCGAACAGATTACCGGGAATATTGAATGGATAGACCGTGGCATCGTCACTGGGGCGGAACATGGCATGTATCAGACCGGTCTTTTTGGCGGGATAGCCGTAACCGCCGATCGCAACGCCATCCGTCGCCCAACTGGTCGTACGCTCGAAGCGGTAAGGGCCGCTATCCCGCATGCGTTGCTGTTCACGAAAGGTCTGCACGACCGACTTCATGGCCTGCATCCATTCCGTTCCAAAGACCGAGGTATCACCGGTACTTTTCCAATATCCATGGGCAAGACGTATGGGGTAGCACAAACTGTCGATCTCCCATTTTCTCTCATGCACCCCGGGCTTCATGTCCGTTTTATCATCCTTCCACTCACTGATACGGACCGGATCCTTGAAGAAGGCATTGGCATAAGGATCGGTACGGATGCAACGGGTCTGTCGGTTGATCACACCGGCGATCAGTTCACGCAAGCGGTGGTCCTCCCCCATAAAGGGAAGGTAAGGCCAAACCTGGGCGGTGGAATCCCGAAGCCACATGGCATCGATATCTCCCGTGATCACGAAGGTATCCGGCCGGCCATCGATCCATGAATGATCGACCGTCGTATCGAGTGTATTGGGGAAACAATTCTCAAAAAGCCAGCCGAGCTCCTTGTTATTGACCGATCCCCGGAGCCTGCGGATGACCTGTTCAATCGCGGGGCTGCTGAAGCGTCGCTCTCCAGGCGGAACCCGGACCACGGGGAACTCGGAGGCACCGCCTGCCGCTTTCAGGACCGGCAGCAACGCTGCGATCGAAAGCCAGGAGGACTGTCGTATGAATTCTTTTCGTCGCATTCAAAGCCGCTTGATCACCTCCCAGATGGATGCGGCGATTAGCTGGTTGCCCGCCGCATTCATATGCACCCGGTCGTAGGTGAGGACATCCTTTTCCCTGTTATCGGGATTATTACGGACCAGATGGTCAAGAAAGATACGACGCAGATCCACCAATGGAACCTGAAACCTGGATGCGAGTCCCCGTATCAGGGCACTGTACCGGTTCAGATCGCCGTCGAGTGGATTGCTCATATCGTTCCGCTCTCCAACAACGGCCGGTGTGCAAAGAACCGCCCGGATCCCGCGATCCTGTAATTTTTGAAGGATCGCAGCGTAGAATCGTTCGAACTTATCGGGGTCGGTACCGGTGCCGAGCAATGTCTTGTGCCAGACGTCATTGACACCGATATAGATCACCACCACATCCGGCTTTTTTTCCAGAACATCCTGTTCCAGCCGCAGGTAGAGGTCGTATATTTTATTGCCGCCGATCCCGGCCCCGGAACATATGAACCGTCCGCTCAATCCGTCCCGCTCGGCCAGGCTGTCGATGCGCGGGATGAACCCTCCCGGACGCATGCCCAACTCGGTAATGGAGTCGCCAAAGAACAGCACGTGAACTACCGGGGGCTGCCAGCTGAGGTACAGGAATGAAATGAGAACGGATAAAAAAGAGTTGCGCATGGTATCAGCGATCAGGGTGAGTGAATGGAACCGGTCAGGACCTCACAAAGGCCCGGATACCGTCCACGAGAACGTCCAGGTCGGCAGTGCTGGTATATACATTCGGGGTGACCCGGATCCCCCGGATGTTTTCCCATTCGATCCCGACAGTATGGACTTTGTACTTGTCGAGCAGGAAGGCATCCAATTCACCGGGTTTTCGACCATCCACACCGATATTGCCGATGGCACAGCCCCATCGGGGATCCAGCGAAGTATTGAGCCTTACGCCCGGCAGGTCCCGGACCTTTTCCATCCAGTAATTCTTTAGGAATTGTAATCGCTGTTGTTTGCGGGCGATGCCGATCAGGTCGTGAAAGTCGATTGCCTTGCCGATGGCCTGCTCAATGAAAAACGGCCGGGTGCCCAGCGCTTCGAACTTCCTGATATCCGCTTTCAGCGGGTCGTCGGTGGCGAACATCGGGTATATGCCAGCGATCTTTTCCTTACGGACATAAAGGAATCCGCTGCCGATGGGCGCATACAGCCACTTATGCAGGCTTGCAGCGAAATAATCCGCCTCCAGATCGGGTATGGTGAAGTCAAAATGCGCAAAGCTGTGGGCCCCGTCCACCACCACATCGATGCCCCGTCGACGGGCCTCTCTTGCGATCTTTCGGACCGGAAGGATCTGACCGTTCCAGTTGATGATATGGGTGATGTGTACAACCTTGGTTCGGGGCGTGAAGGCGCTTACATAGCGATCCACCAGATAGGACTCATCCTCGGAAGGAAGGTTCAGGTCCACCCATACCATCCTGATCCCGTCGCGCCGCTCCCGCTGCTTGTAAGCGTTGACCATGTTGGGATAGTCCTGGCGAGCTGCCACCACCTCGTCGCCGGCCTTGAGCTGCAGACCGAAGATGACCGTTTCCAGACCTTCAGAAGAATTGCGGTTGATGGCCACTTCCTCTGGACTGCAACCGGCCAACCGGGCCAGATTCCGGCGTAGCGGCTCACGACCCTGATCGAGGATGCGCCACATGTAATAGGAAGGGGCCTCGTTGCTGTAATCATAATAGCGCTTCATCGCATCCTGAACGGTCTTGGGGGCCGGAGATACGCCTCCGTTGTTCAGGTTGATGATCCCGGAAGAGACAGTGAACGACTGTCGGATGTACTGCCAGAAGTCTTCCTCCGTGGCCAGTTCTTCCGGGGAGAGCCCTTCCGCATCACGAAGGGCCGATTGCAGGTCCCGGGCCCAGG
>JBJOMF010000178.1:0-2681 GCA_046052505.1 Bacteroidota bacterium
CCATATCGGCAATGGTCTGGATGGCCTCGTCGTCGAGTACCGTGTCGCGCTCCATCACGATCTCGTTCCGCTCGATGGATACCACTTCGCCGGTGTCCTCATCGACGAAATCCTCGACCCAGGAACGCAGTACGCGGGCAGCGAGTCGCTTGCCTACGTATTTGCTGAGCGTTTTCTTGTCGACCTTCACTTCATCGGCCATGCCGAAGAGTTCGAGGATGTCCTTATCGGTCTCGTATCCGATGGAACGCAGCAGGGTCGTTACGGGAAACTTCTTCTTTCGGTCGATGTAGGCGTACATCACGTTGTTGATGTCCGTTGCGAATTCCATCCAGGCCCCTTTGAAGGGGATCACGCGGGCGGAATAGATCTTGGTACCGTTCGGATGCACCGACTGGCCGAAGAACACGCCCGGTGAGCGGTGGAGCTGGGATACGACCACCCGCTCGGCACCGTTGATGACGAAGGTGCCGCGGGGCGTCATGTAGGGAATGTTCCCCAGAAATACGTCCTGCACGATGGTCTGGAAATCCACATGCTCCTCATCGTTACAGCTCAGCCGCAACTTGGCCTTGAGGGGAACGGCATAGGTAAGCCCCCGCTCCATACACTCGTCGATGGTGTACCGGGGCGGGTCGATGAAATAATCGAGAAACTCCAGCACGAAGATGTTGCGGGTGTCGGTGATGGGGAAATTCTCCTTGAACACGCGGAACAATCCCTCAATGTTGCGCTTGTCGGGCGTGGTCTCTAACTGGAAAAATTCCTTGAACGACTGGATCTGGACCTCGAGGAGGTCAGGGGCTTCGGCCAGATGCCTGATCTTACCGAAATCCACCCGATGGTTCAGTTTGGTAGAGGACATATGCGTAAAAACCGGTTTTTACAACAATGAGGACATACCGATCACGTGCAGCCTTCTTCAAAAAAATTTGAACAAGACTGTGACTTACAATCAGTTACATGTGATCCGGGATGTCGATAAAATATTTGGCCAAAATAAGGGATGGCAAAGGTAGGAATTTAATTTTCCTGACCAAGAAAATATTAAGGCTCAGTCCCTGAAAAATACCACCTTCCGGGGTCCTTACCCGGTACTGTTCGGTGCTAAATTCAGCCCCGAAACATAAGATGGGAGATAAGGGCTGGCTGCGCGATCATTTTCACTTTTCAGGCAAGGAACGAACCGGACTCGGGGTCCTGCTCCTTGCGATCGGGTTGGTTTACGCCGCGCCCTTGTTTTTACCCTCCGCATCCTCTGCACCCATCGTTACACTGGACAGTTCCCTGACCATCGGGAAGGTGTCGACCGAGGCGAGCAGGCACGGCACTTCGAACGCCCACGCGGCCTTCTACCGAAACCCCAAGCATCGGGATTATCCCCTGCCACCCAAAGGCCCATTTGACCCTAACAGCTTGGATGACAAGGATTGGCAAGAGCTTGGATTGCGCGAAAAGACGGTCCGGACGCTGCGAAATTTTCTGAACGCTGGCGGACGATTCAGAAAGCCGGAGGACCTGAAACGGATCTATGGCTTGCACCAAGAAGATTACGCACGTCTGGCTCCGTACGTCAGGATCATGGAAAACCGGGAGCCGCCGATCATCCCCGTGAACGAGGCACCAAGGCCGCCCTACATAAATAGGGCGCTTCCGATACTGGATCTCAATAAGGCCGATTCAAGCGATCTTGAGGCGCTTCCCGGGATCGGCCCGCGACTGGCATCGAGGATCCTGCTTTTCCGGGAGCGGCTGGGCGGTTTTTACGATGTGAACCAACTGAGCGAGACCTTCGGGCTACCCGATTCAGTATTCCATTCATTACGAGATCGATTCCGGGTAGCGGAAGATGCCATCCGGAAGATAAAGATCAATCAGGCCACTGATGCAGAGCTGGCGCAGCACCCGTATATCCGGTGGCCGGTCGCCAGAGCGATCACGGCCTTTCGAAAAGAAAGGGGACCCTTTCGTTCAGCCCATGACCTGCAAAAAGTACTCGCCATAAACCCGGAGCAGCTGAACAAGCTGCTTCCCTATCTGATATGGGATTGAATAGCGGTAAAAAAAAACAACCCTTCCCGGGGGGAAGGGTTGCGTATACATTCAGGCAGGATCATCAGGCGATCTCCACTTCGGCACCGGCCTCCTTCAGCTTGTTGGCGATGTCCTCGGCCTCGGCCTTGGAAACACCTTCCTTCACCGCTTTCGGGGCACCATCGACCATGTCTTTCGCCTCCTTGAGGCCCAGACCGGTCAGGTCCTTCACCACTTTCACGACGTTCAGCTTGGAAGCCCCGCCGCTCTTGAGGATCACATTGAAGGACGTTTTCTCCTCCGCAGCGGCTCCGCCACCGCCATCGCCACCGGCGGCGACCACCACAGCGGCGGCAGCCGGCTCGATGCCATACTCTGTCTTAAGAAAATCAGCCAGTTCCTGTACCTCTTTAACGGTCAGGCCTACCAGGCTTTCAGCAAGTGCTTTTACGTCTGCCATAGATTTAAATTTTTACCGTCTTCACTGCGCGTTGAGGCTCCGACGGCGGTTTAAAAAAATTTGTTTCTCCGGTGTCATACCCGACCGGAACCCGGGTTCTATCGTCTGAATTCGGATATACGGTCATTCGGCGGCGGCCTGCTTCTCATGGTGATGCAGGTGCGCGGCCAGCACCCGCTTGGCGGGC
>JBJOMF010000179.1:0-7247 GCA_046052505.1 Bacteroidota bacterium
TTTATGAGAACATGCTCAAGGCCGGTGTGATCGACCCCACCAAGGTGGCCCGTATCGCCCTGGAGAATGCCGCTTCGATCGCCGGCATGCTGCTGACTACCGAGTGTGTGGTAGCCGACAAGCCCAAAAAAGAGGAGCCGCACAGCCATCCGGCTCCCGGAATGGGCGGCATGGATTATTAAGATCCGACGCTGCAACAAAAAGCCCCCAGCGGGTTTTGTATAGGGAAGGCGCTCCGTTACCCGGCGGAGCGCCTTGTTCTTGCTTCAACAAGAGGGAGGCCCAGGTATAAAATGTCTAATTTTATGATTCTCCCGGTCCCTGACCGGGGCTAAACCATCGTTCATGAAAAATTTTACCCGCTCGCTTCTGGCCTTTTTTTTCCTGCTGCAAACCGCAAGTGCTCAGCCCCTCACATACTGGCGTCCGGCCGATGAACCGGCCGGCAAGGACCTGTTCGCAGAGGCCGGAACGTCGCGGCCATCCGCCTTCCGGTTGTTCCGGTTGGACGAGTCCGCCATCAGGGGCTTGTTGCGTCAGGCTCCTGCGGAAACGTCCGTGAACGTCACGAACTCCCCGTTGATCGTCTCCTTCCCGGATGCTGAGGGGTTACTGAAGGAATTCCGCATCGTGGATGCCCCGGTCATGGCCCCCGAACTGGCCGCCCGCTACCCCGGCATACATTCCTACCTCGGCGTTGGGGTTACGGACCCGCGCACCAGCATCCGGTTCGACCTGTCGCCCCTGGGTCTCCATGCCACGCTGATGCGGCCGGGTGAATCGACTGTATACATTGACCGGTTGTCGTCTGATTATTACCGCGTCGCACGTCGTTCCGATGTTACAGCGCGGAGCGATCGATTTGAATGCCTTACCGAGCCGACCATCGTGCCGCCGGTAACGGGCGAGTTTCCCACCAATATCACTGACGGAAAGCTGCGTACCTACCGGCTCGCGATGATCTCCGGAGGTGAGTTCTCCCTCCATTTCATTCCCGGGCCGCTGCCCACCCGCAACGACAGCATCGCCGTGGTGCTTGCTGCCCAAAATTCCCATGTGACGCGGGCCAATGCCGTATGGGAGCGCGACATGGCCATCCGTCTGGTACTGGTACCCAACAATGACCTCATAATTTATCTGAATCCGGCCACCGACCCCATCAGTAACCCCAATTCGCCCAGCGGAACGGCGATGCAGGCCGCTATCGATGGAGCCATCGGCAGCGCCAATTATGATATCGGGCACACCCAGAGCAAGGGTAATGACAATGGGAACGCAGGTTGTATCGGCTGCGTCTGCACGGCCGGTTTCAAGGGTCGGGCCTGGACGGTCTATTCGAATCCGTCGCTGCTCGAATTCTTTGTGATCGATTACCTGATCCATGAAATGGGACATCAATTCGGTGCTAATCATACGTTCTCTTTTAATCTGGAAGGCACGGGTGTGAACGTGGAACCAGGCAGCGGCGTCACTATCATGGGTTACGCCGGTATCGTGGCGGGTCAGAATGTGGCCCTTCACAGCATCGATATATTTTCTGTAAAGAGCATCGAGCAGGTCTCGAACTACATCCTTTCCGGTAATGGTTCCACCTGCGATGTGGAGACCGTGACCGGCAACAATCCGCCGCTTGCAAATGCCGGGCCGGATTATACCATTCCCACAGCCACGCCCTTCAAGCTGGTCGGTACGGCATCCGATCCCGATCCGGGAAATAATCTTACCTATAATTGGGAGCAGATCGATAACCGCAGCGGAGCTTTCCCCTCCATTCCGTCTTCCATCGCTACCGATGGCCCCCTGTTTCGTACCTACCTGGATTATAACCAGCCGGAGCGCACCTTCCCGGCACTGCAATACATCCTTTCGGGTGCGAACGGTTTCACCTGGGAGGTATTACCGGGTGTGGCCCGGTCAATGAACTTCCGATTCATCGTGAAGGACAATCATCCTGGCGGCGGAGCCACCCGTTCTGACAACGTGTTATTGAATGTGGCCGGCAGTGCGGGGCCATTCTCGGTTTCCAACCCTAATTCAGCCCAAAGCCTGGTGGCCGGTATCCCGCAACAAGTGACCTGGACGGTCAATAACACCAACCTGCCACCGGTCAACTGCTCTAATGTGCGCATCTTATTGTCGACCGATGGAGGACTGACCTTCCCCACGGTGTTGGTGGCCAATACCCCCAACGACGGATCCGAGACGATCACCCTGCCTTGCATCGCATCTACCACGGCCCGTATCAAGGTCGAGTCGATCGGCAATATATTCTTCGACATCTCGGATGCCGATTTCAGTATCCAGTCTGGTTTCGACTTCAATACACCTGCCACGGTCGTATCCGGTTGTCCGGTGCCGGCCAGTATGTCTGCGACACTGGGTACCCTCACTGCCTGCGGCTTCGCCACTCCGATCAACCTGAGCGCTTCCGGCGTTCCGACCGGTGCCACCGTAAGTTATTCAGCCAATCCTGTCACACCCGGCTCCAGCGTAACGGTCACCCTGAACGGTACCAATACCCTGGCCCCCGGCACATACAATATTACCATCACGGGCAGTGCCGGATCGGCACCCGT
Organism: Bacteroidota bacterium; assembly: GCA_046052505.1. Lineage (GTDB taxonomy): Bacteria > Bacteroidota > Bacteroidia > Chitinophagales > Chitinophagaceae > JJ008. The sequence goes on from JBJOMF010000179.1 coordinate 2,577, forward strand.
CCGGTTCCGGGACCTGAGCTTCACTGTGAGTGCACCGGTGAATCCATCGGTATCAGTCAATCCCCTTTCCCAAACGCTTTGTGTAGGTAGCAATGTCAGCTTCAGTGTGGCTGCCACCAATGCCGCCACCTACCAGTGGCAGCTCAGTACAGGGGGAGGAGCTTTCGCCAATATCGGTGGCGCAACTGCATCCACCTATTCGATCTCAGGCATCACCTCGTTGCTGAACGGAAATCAATACCGGGTGGTCGTAACCTCGGCTTGTGCCACCTCGGTCACTTCCAATCCCGCAACGCTCACTGTGGTAAGTCCGGTATCCATAACCACACAGCCGGTGAATCGGGAGCTCTGCTCGGGTTCCAATACCACCTTTGCGGTTACGGCTACAAGTACCGAGACGATTTTCTTCCAATGGCAGATCAGCACCAACGGAGGTGCTTCCTGGACGGACGTGCCCGGTGCAACATCGGCGACCCTATCACTGAATGCCGTTACCACGGGTCAAAGCGGTCACCAATACCGTTGCCGGTTTAACAACATTTCGTGTTCTACCCCCGCATTTTCGAATTCGGCGGTATTGACGGTACGACAGCTTCCTTCCGTAACGCTGGCGGCACCTTTGACAAGCCTGCTTCCCGGGCAGACCACCACGCTCACGGCGGCGCCCAGTGGTCCGGCAGGAGGCACACAGACCCTCTCCTGGTTCTTGAACGGCGCTCCGTTGACCCAGTCGGGTCCGACACGTACGGTGAACGTGGAGCAGGTAGGCGTATACCGGGTTCGCATAGCGGAGACCTTCCCCGGAGGGCTCACCTGCAGTACCGAGTCGGCCGATGTGACGATCGTAGCACCTGAAAGTGATAAATTGTTCATTTTCCCAAGTCCCAACAATGGCAAATTCACCGTGTCTTATTACAACGCGAGCGGTGCGACCTCGCAGCGTCGGATCGTCATTGTTGACAGTGAGGGTAAAAAAGTGTATGACCGGATCTTCCCCGTCAGTGGGGCCTACACGCTCCTGAATATCGATCTGCGTACCGCCAGCCGCGGGATCCATATCGTTCAGGTGGGGGATGCAACGGGTACCCGACTGGCCTCCGGAAAAGTTCATATACGTTGATCATTCCTGCTTTATTTTCAAACGCCCGTATCAACCCTGCGGGCGTTTTTATAGAATGCTAAACCATACCGATTCGCTCATGAAAAAGTTCTATGTTTCTCTTTTGATTCTCGTGACTGGATTTCAACTGTCCGCACAGGTCACTGAGTCTGACCGGCTGCTGGCTCTGGATCTCGTTCGTCAGAACCTCGATAAGCTGGGGATGGATCCCCAAGATCCCGAGCAATCCATTGTGACCGCCACCTATAGTGTGCCGGGGTCGGATGTTCGCATGGTTTACCTTCAGCAATGCTTCAAGGATATCCCCGTATATAATCAGCTTCATGTACTTGCATTCCGTGGCGGGCAGCCGGTATCGGTGGCCGGATCGCGGATCCCTAAGGCGGAAAGCCGGTTCACAGCGACTGCTGTTCCTTCCGTTGATCCGGTTCGTGCGGTCCGCACCGCCTTGTCTGATGTCAATGCGCCCAGCGGGGAGTTGATCGTGCCCGTGCAGATCACACAGCAAGGACGCAAGTTCGAATTCGGCACGCTGGGCATCTCCTCCGAAAAGGTATTTGCGGAGTTGATCTGGTTCCCTATCGAGGGGGAGAGGGAGATACGTCTGGCCTGGCAGGTCTTTGTGGCTCCGCTCGGGAGTTCGGCCTACTGGCTGGTGCGTGTGGATGCACACACCAATGCCGTCATCGGTAAGGAGGATATGACCGTGTATTGCAACTGGGGTCCCGGTGAGAAGCACGATCACCAGCATCTGGCAGGTCGTCCGCAGCGCTCGATCACACCGCCAGTAGAAATGGAAAAGCAAACAGCGGCGGCCATCGGTCCGGAGCGGGTGCAACTGGTGAACAGCGCCAGTTATCGGGTCATTAAGTATCCTGCGGAAAGCCCGATCCATCCGGGGGGATCGCCCGTGGTACAGACCAATCCCTGGCTGATCGCACCCGGCAACGCTACCACGCTCGGCTGGCATGATGATGGAGTAGTGACCTACGACAGTACCCGGGGCAATAATGTTTTCGCATATGAAGACCGGGATGCCAACAACCAACCGGGATTTTCCGGAAAGAGTACGACAGCCATTCCTGACTTGACCATGGATTTCGTACCCAATTTCAGTCTGGAGCCTGTCATTCGCACTCCGGCTCCCAACCAGCAGTTCAATACCACCAATCTCTTCTATTGGAACAATCTGATCCATGACCTGATGTACATCTACGGTTTCACGGAAACGGCCCGCAATTACCAAAACTCGAATCTGGGACGCGGGGGCACGGGCGGAGATTATGTCCTCGCCGAAGCGCAGGATGGCAGCGGTACCAATAACGCCAACTTCTCCTCCGGCGTGGAAGGAACCCGGGGGCGGATGCAGATGTATCTGTGGACGGCACCCACGCCGGACCGTGACGGTGATGTAGACAATGGGATCATCGTTCACGAATATGGCCACGGGGTCAGTAACCGGATGACGGGCACCGGTTCCGGATGCCTAAGCGTGGTGGAGCAGATGGGTGAGGGATGGAGTGACTATCTAGGCCTGATGATGACACATGACTGGGCCACGGCTGCTCCCGGCGACGGGTTTAACAGCCCACGCGGGATCGGCACCTATGCCCTGAATCAGGCCATCACAGGACCAGGCATCCGACAGTATCGCTATACCACCAACATGGCCATCAACCCCATGACCTACGGCAATCTCCCCTCCGTAGCCGTTCCTCATGGGGTGGGCACCATCTGGTGTACGGCACTTTGGGACATGACCTGGAATATCATCCAGCAAGCCGGCATCAATGCCAACCTTTTCAATCCTGCCGGCGGTGGCGGTAACGCTATCGCACTCAAACTGGTCATCGAAGGTCTTCGGCTGCAGCCCTGCAACCCCGGATTCATCACCGGTCGTGATGCCATCCTTCGCGCCGATACGCTCTTCTTCGGAGCTCAATACAGTTGCGCCATTTGGGATGCCTTTGCGCGTCGGGGCATGGGCGTGGGGGCCTCACAGGGATCGGCCAGTGTCAGAGGTGATGAGACGCTCAGCTTTGCCAGCGGCAGCCCTGCCATAACCACTCAGCCGCTCAATGCCAATGTGTGCGTGGGAGGAAACCATACTTTCAGCCTGACGGCGACAGGGCTCAACCTGATTTATCAATGGCAACTCAGTACGGATGGCGGGGCGACCTTTGCCAATATTTCAGGTGCCACTGCCTCATCGTATTCCATCACCGGTGTCACCGCAGGAATGAATAACAACCGGTATCGCTGTATCGTGAACGGATGTTCTCCCACAGCGACCTCCTCGGCGGTTACACTCAGTGTATTCACGGCCCCTGCCGTAACGCAGCAGCCCGTATCCCTTTCGGTCTGCGAGCCGGCAAGTGCCAGCTTTAGCGTAACGGCATCCGGCTCAGGCACTCTTTACCAGTGGCAGGTCAGTACGGATGGCGGTGTCAACTACGGTAACATCAGCGGGGCCACCGCTGCAACCTACACCATCGCCAGCGTTACCATTGCCCTGAACAACAACCGGTATCGCTGTTTGGTATCGAATTCGGGCTGTACGACACCCATTATAACTTCTCCCGCTATCCTGACGGTATCTTCCGTTCCCACGATCCTTACACAGCCCGCCAATCAAACGGTCTGCCTGGGGTCGAATGGATCCCTATGCGTGTCGGCCAGCGGTACCGGGCTCGCCTATCAATGGCAGATGGCCTCCACCTGCAGCGGCCCCTGGAACAATGTGACCGGCGGGACCTCCTCCTGTCTGACGATCACCAATCCGGCTGTCACCGCTTTTTATCGCTGCGTGGTCTCCAGCCCCTGCGCGTCCGCCGTCAATTCAGCCTGTGCTGAGTTGCGGGTCGTACAACCGGTCGTCATTTCCACACAGCCCATAGCCACTGAATTGTGTTCAGGAAGCCCTGCTACCTTCGCGATCAGTGCTACAAGCAGCTTGCCCATCACGTATCAATGGCAGTCCAGTACTGATGGGCTAACCTGGAGCAATCTTTCGAACGCTGGTGTCTATACCGGAGTCAGTACGCCCACACTCGGCATCAGCAGTGCCGGGATCTCGCTGAATGGCATCCGGTATCGTTGCCAGATGGGAAATGGTGCCTGTCCGACCCCCATCTTTTCGAATGCAGCCCTGTTGACGGTACGGCAGCTACCTGTGGTGACGCTCAATGCCGCACCCCTGACGAGCCTGTTGCCGGGTAAAACGACCACCCTGACCGCCACCCCCAGCGGGGCTACCGGCGGCACCCAGACACTGTCGTGGTTCCTGAACGGCACCGCAATTTCCCAGACGGGCACCACCCGTACGGTGAATGTGGAGCAGGTCGGATCGTACCGGGTCCGGTTGTCGGAAACCTACTCCAGCGGCCTCACCTGCTCTGCACAATCGGCTGATGTGGTCATTAACGCCACGGAAAGTGATAAGTTGTTCATATTCCCGAGCCCGAATGACGGCCGGTTCACCGTATCGTACTACAATATATCGGTTACGGCCTCACAACGTCGGATCGTCATCACGGACAGCGAGGGAAAGA
>JBJOMF010000180.1:0-3811 GCA_046052505.1 Bacteroidota bacterium
AATGCCGCCACGTTCGCCTACTGCCACTCCGAACATGGGACCTGCGCCTCTTCCTGCACGGTAACTCCGGAACCGGGGCAGCGCGTACGGGCCGGAAGCTATGTCAAAGTATACCTCGACGGCAACCTCCTTACCGAAGGATACATCCTCGAGCATGTGAGCGGCCGCACCTTCATCCTGAAAGACAAGAAAGAGGCCAGCGACCCGGCCGTTTGCGGAGGCTGCTGCGGACCCCACTATGAGATCCGTCTGGACAAGAAGCAGGTTTGGGGTTGCTGATCTGGCGAATACGGATTGACGAATAGTAGATCAGTATTGAACGGTTGTGTAATAAATCACAACCAAGACAGCGGCATAAAGTAAGACCGTAGCACAGACCCAAAGTAACAAAACCAGGCATTTCAGCAGCCAGGTGAAGCCACTGACGAATCGTGGATTTACGATAGGAATTCTCCAATACGGACCGTACTTTGCAGCACCAAAATTTTCTACCCTCAAACTGAATTATGAGAAGATCCGTACTGCTCCTGCTGGCCTTGGCCGCAGGGACCCTCGCCTACGCACAGATCGGTAACTATTGGTCGGCCCATACAGGCACCGAAAGGATCGTCACCGATAAGGGTGTGGCCCGCCGCTCCTTCCCCACCGAATTCCGCCTGTACGACCTGGACCAGGCCTCACTGAAAAGCGACCTGTTCCAGGTGGTCGATAAGAATTCGATGCAATTCATCACCATCACCCTGCCCAATGCGGACGGAGTGCTGGAACAGTTCCAGGTGACCGAAGCCTCGAACTTCGAACCGGCCCTGCAGGCACGTTTCCCCGAGATCCGGGCCTTCTCCGGAAAAGGGATCACGGACCCTTCGGCCCTGCTCAAGATCAGCTATTCACCCAAGGGGATCCAAACGATGGTCTTCCGTACCGAAAAGGCCAATGAGTTCATCGAAGCCTATTCGGCCGACCACCGCACCTATGCAGTTTTCCGCTCGGCCCGCAACAAAGGCGACCTGGCCTGGACTTGTACGACCCCGGATGAGCGGCTGGCCACAGAGATCGACCAGCGGGTGAACGGAATGAACCAGACCCAGCGCTCCGGCGCCGACCTGAAGACCATGCGCCTTGCCCAGTCCGTTACCGCTGAATACTCCAATTATTTCGGTGCCTTTAATTCATCGCAGTCCGCGCTGGTGCTGGCCGCTGTGAACGCCACCATGACCCGCTGCAACGGCGTGTACGAGCGCGACCTGGCCCTGCACCTGAACCTGGTAACCAACACCACGAGCGTATTTTATTACGACCCGGCCACAGACCCGTATTCCGCAGCCGCACAAATGAGCCAGTGGAATACCCAACTGCAAAACACGCTGACGGCTGTGATCGGTGAAGCTAATTATGATATCGGACACCTCTTCGGAGCTACCGGCGGCGGCGGCAATGCCGGCTGCATCGGCTGCGTCTGCGTGAATGGCTCCAAGGGCAAGGGGATCACATCCCCTGCTGACGGAATTCCGCAGGGTGACAATTTCGACATTGATTATGTGGTGCACGAAGTGGGCCACCAGCTGGGCGCCAACCACACCTTCTCTATGAGCAATGAGGGCACGGGCGTGAACAAGGAACCCGGCTCCGGGATCACCATCATGGGGTATGCGGGCATCACCAGCCAGGACCTGGCCCCCCACTCCATCGACATCTTCCACCAGGCCTCGATCGGCCAGATACAGACCAACCTCAATACCAAGACCTGCCCCGTGACCGTGGCCATCGCCAATGCCACACCGGTGGTATCGGCCGGTGCAGACTACACCATCCCCATCAGCACGCCGTTCGCGCTCACCGGTACGGCCACCGATGCGAATGCGGGCGATATACTCACGTACTGCTGGGAGCAGAATGACAATGCCGGTTCCACGCAAACCGGCACCAGCAGCGTGGCCAGCGCCACCAAGGCGACCGGCCCCAACTGGATCACATTCAAAGGCACCACGAACCCGACACGGTTTTTCCCCAAACTCGCCACCATCCTCGCCGGATCGAACGTTTCAGGTCCATTACCCGGCGGTGATGCCGGCGCCAACACCGAAGCCCTGAGCTCCGTATCCCGCACCCTGAATTTCCGCCTCACCGTAAGCGATAATGCCGTGTACAGCTCCACCAGCCCCTTCTCGGTCGGGCAAACCCAGTACGATGACATGGTCGTAACCGTCACCAATACGTCCGGGCCTTTCGCCGTAACAGCCCCCAATACGGCGGTATCCTGGGCAGGCAATACGAACCAGACCGTCACCTGGTCGGTGAACAATACCACCGCCGCTCCCGTCAGCTGCGCCAATGTGAAGATCTCCCTGTCCACCGACGGAGGCAATACCTTCACCACCCTGCTGGCCAGTACCCCCAATGATGGCACGGAGATCATCCCCGTTCCCAATACCCCCAGCACCACAGCCCGCATCAAGGTCGAAGCGGTTGGAAATATCTTCTTTGATATCTCGAACCTGAACTTCACCATCACGGCCGGATCGAGCTGCGGAATCCCGACCGGTCTTGCAGCATCCTCCATCACCAATACCTCGGCAACGATCGGCTGGAGCGCCGTCAGTGGTGCCACCTCCTACGATGTGGACTACAAAGCGGCTTCCGCCACCACCTGGACCAATGTGGCAACTGCCACCACCGCTTTGTCGGCGAACCTGAGTGGCCTCACGCAGGGAACCACCTACGATTACCGGGTACGGACCAACTGCGCTGCCGGTACCGGTAGCTATGCGCAGGCCCAGTTCACCACGACAGCCCCCTGTAATGCTCCTGGCGGTTTGACATCGACTTCCATTACCGCCACCTCCGCGACCGTGAGCTGGACCGCCGTCAGCGGGGCCTCCAACTATACCGTGGAATATAAAACCTCAACAGCCACGACCTGGACCACCGCGGCATCAGCCACTACAAGCACGTCGGTAACGATCAGCGGCCTGACCGCTGCCACGACCTACGATTGGCGGGTACGCACCAATTGCGGTACTTCCGGAAGCAGTGCGTACAGCCAGGGGCAGTTCACAACCATCACGGCGCCTGCCTGCCCGGGAACACTTGATGTATCAACAAATGGCACTTCATCCGGCGCTGCCACGATCCCCTTCAATACCGACACCCGAGGGCTGATCAACCCCGCCGGCGACATCGACTTCTATAAGTTCGTCATCACCACGGGCGGAACCGCCACGGTCACCCTGACCACCTTACCCGCTGACTATGACCTTCGGATCTACAGCAGCAATGGAAGCACGGTTCTGGCAACCTCTGCGAATGCGGGTACGACAAGCGAAAGCATCACACGTACCTACACCGCCGGTACGTACTTTGCACGGGTTAACGGGTATAAAAATGCATTCAATGCCACGAACTGCTACACAATCCGCGTGCAGCTGGGCACGGCCGCCCGCATGGAGGAACTGATCGTGGGAAGCCCGGTCAGCTCCTATCCCAACCCGGTATCGGACAAAGTGACCATCCGTATCGCCGAGCCCGCCGGCCTCGCCGACATCCGTGTGATCGACCTCTACGGCCGTCTGCTCCGCCAGCAACGCACGGCACAACAGCTCACGGAACTCGACCTCTCCGAGCTGGCCTCCGGCATCTACCTCATCCAGGTAAGGAACGGCGGCAAGGACCATACCATCAAGATCGTGAAGGATTGATCCTGTCAGCCATCACTGTAAAATAAAGCCCCGTCATTTGACGGGGCTATATTTTGCGACTATCCGTAACGAATCGCAAGCCTGATATGGCTCTGCTCAGCTGTGAACCGGATCGA
>JBJOMF010000181.1:0-9777 GCA_046052505.1 Bacteroidota bacterium
CAGGGCATCACCGCCGGAGTGCACACCCCCCGTTTCAACATTGACGAGAGCGCCATCGAAACCGGTATCGGCATCTTCGCATGGATGGGGGCTACACTTCGCCTAACGCACTGATTACAAAATGATTGGCCCGGAAAACAGGTGTCGGAGGATTATTCCGTACCTTGCACGCCCCTCGTTCAACCGCCTTGCTGCGGGAATGGGTTAAATCCTGGATATGCATAGCGAACTCCGTAAGCAACAGGCCCTTGAGTACCACGCCAAAGGCCGACCCGGAAAGATCGAAGTCATCCCCACCAAAGAAGCCAAGACCCAACGCGACCTGTCCCTGGCCTACTCCCCCGGAGTGGCTGAGCCCTGCAAGGAGATCGCCGAGAACGTAGAAAACGTTTACAAGTACACGGCCAAGGGCAATCTGGTGGCCGTCATCAGCAATGGCACGGCTGTACTCGGACTGGGTGATATCGGCCCGGAGGCGGGCAAACCGGTGATGGAAGGAAAGGGCGTGCTGTTCAAGATCTTCGCCGACATCGATGTATTCGATATCGAGATCAATGAGAAGGACCCCGTGAAATTCGTTGAGATCGTCCAGGCCCTGGAGCCTACATTCGGAGGCATCAACTTGGAGGACATCAAAGCCCCCGAATGCTTTTACATTGAGCAGGAACTCAAAAAACGGCTGAACATCCCGGTGATGCATGACGACCAGCACGGTACGGCCATCATCAGCGGTGCTGCCTTGTTGAACGCCGCGGAGATCCAGAAAAAGAAGCTTGACAAAATGAAATTCGTGGTCAGCGGCGCCGGCGCCTCGGCCATGGCCTGTATGAAGATCTACATCGCCCTTGGGGCGAAGGTGGAGAACTTCCGGGTCTTCGACAGCAAAGGGCTGATCCATGAAAGCCGTACCGATCTCGACGAACAAAAGCTCCCGTTCGCCACTAAGGGGAAGCAGCTGACCCTCGCCGAAGCCCTCAAGGATGCCGATGTCTTCATCGGCCTGAGCAAGGGAGGCATTCTGAACGGCGATATGATCAAGGCGATGGCCAAGAACCCCATTGTTTTCGCCATGGCCAACCCCGATCCCGAGATCGGCTGGGAGGAGGCCACCAATGCCCGCAAGGATATCATCATGGCCACCGGCCGGAGCGACTATCCCAATCAGGTGAACAACGTGCTGGGCTTCCCCTACATTTTCCGGGGCGCCCTCGACGTGCGGGCCCGCCAGATCAATGAAGCCATGAAGCTAGCCGCGGTAAAGGCCCTGGCCGAAATGGCCAAGACCCCCGTGCCAGATATCGTGAATATGGCCTACAATGAGAAGAACCTCTCGTTCGGACCGCAATACATCATTCCCAAGCCGGTCGACCCGCGCCTGCTGTCGACCGTCGCACCGGCCGTGGCCCGTGCCGCCATGGATAGCGGCGTAGCCCGGCAGCCTATCCAGAACTGGGAGGCCTATGTGAACAACCTGAACCGCCGCCTGGGACTTGACAATCAGGTGATGCGGGCCATCGGAAACAAGGCACGGCGCGACCCCAAACGGATCGTATTTGCAGAGGCTGACAATGTCAAGATCCTCAAGGCCGCACAGATCGTTTTCGATGAGGGTATCGGCTACCCGATCCTGCTCGGCGACGAGAATAAGATCCGCAGCATGGCGGAGAGCAATGGCATCGATCTGGACGGACTGCCCGTGATCGATCCGCGCAGCGATGAGATGGAGGAAAAGCGTGAGCAATACGGATCCCTGTTCTTCGCACAACGCGGCCGCAAGGGGTACAACGCCTATGAGTCGAAAAAAGTGATGAAGGACCGCAACTATTTCGGATGCATGATGGTCGAGTGCGGCGATGCCGATGCCATGATCTCCGGACTGTCGCGCAATTACCCCGATACGATCCGACCTGCCATCCAAACTATCGGTACGGAGGAAGGGGTCCGTAAGATCGCCGGAATGTACCTTATGCTGACCAAACGGGGGCCCCTTTTCCTGGCGGATACCACCGTTAACTTCAACCCAACGGCGGAGGAACTGGCCGAGATCACCCTGCTCACGGCCAAGGAGGTCCGCCATTTCAATGTCACCCCCCGGATCGCACTGCTCAGCTACTCCAACTTCGGCAGCAGCAACTCCCCGGAAGCGGCGCTTGTCGCCGAAGCCCGTCGGCTGGTGAAGGAGAAAATGCCCAACCTGATCGTGGACGGTGAGATGCAGGCCAGTCTGGCCTTCAACCGCGAACTCCTGAAGGAGAACTTCCCCTTCAGCGAACTGGCCGACAAAGACGTCAATACCCTGATCTTCCCCAACCTGGCATCAGGGAATATTGCTTACAACCTGATGAAGGAACTGGACACGGCCGACGCCGTGGGTCCTATCCTGCTGGGTCTGAAGAAACCGGTCCACATCCTGCAACTGGGCAGCACCGTCCGGAATATCGTCAATATGGCAGTGGTGGCCGTTGTCGATGCCCAGATCAAAAGCAGCACACCCACCCAGGAGATCGTGAAAAAATCGCGCTGGTGGAAACGGCTGCGGCGCTCCTAAAGGAATCCGGATGCGGTGTCTGTCGTCGGAACTGCGTATTTTACAGCCTGAAACTGTATGACGATCTTCAGTGATATCGGCCGCTACCTTCTCATGATAAGGAGTATGTTCTCCCGACCGGAGAACCCGAAAATGTACTGGAAGGAACTGATCCATCAGTGCACCGAGATCGGTGTGGGTTCCCTGGGCATCGTAGCCATCATCTCGGTGTTCATCGGGGCCGTATCGACGATCCAGACGGCCTATCAACTGGTCTCCCCCCTGATCCCACCCTCTACCATCGCACAGATCGTTCGCGATACCGTGATCCTTGAGTTCGCCCCGACGCTGGTGTGCATCGTACTGGCGGGCGTTGCCGGCAGCCGCATCGCAAGTGAGCTGGGCAATATGCGTGTGAGCGAGCAGATCGATGCACTGGAGATCATGGGCGTAAAGACAAAGACCTACCTGATCCTTCCCAAGATCGCTGCGGCCTTGCTGATGATACCACTCCTCGTGATCCTATCGATGGCACTCGGCATCTGGGGCGGCCGCGTCGCTGCCGTGGCATCCGGGATCGTTTCTGCCACCACATTCGATAAAGGCCTGCTGGAATTCTTCGTGCCTTACAATGTCATATTCGCCCTGACAAAAGCCTATGTGTTCGCCTTCATCATATCGAGCGTGCCTGCCTTCTACGGCTACTACGTGAAGGGAGGTGCCCTGGAGATCGGCCGAGCCAGCACGAAGGCCGTGGTGGTGAGCTGCATACTGATCCTGTTTGCCGATTACCTCCTGTCGGCCCTCCTGCTCGAAACCTGACCCGAAATGATCGAAGTAAAGGAAATAACCAAGCAGTTCGATGGCAAGACCATCATTGAGGGCGTCAGTGCCGTCATGAAAGCCGGACAATGCAACCTCATCATCGGAGCCAGCGGCAGCGGTAAGACGGTATTGATGAAATGCATGGTCGGTCTCTTCGAACCCGATGGCGGCGATGTGCTCTATAATGGTCAGAACTTCACGGCGATGAAGGGCCGTGAAAAAACGGAGATCCGCAAGGAGATCGGCATGTTGTTCCAGGGTTCGGCGTTGTTCGACAGCCTGAACGTAGAGGAGAACATCATGTTCCCCCTGAGCATGTTCACCGACTGGAGCCACCGCAGGAAACTGGACCGGGTCAATGAGGTGCTCGATCGCGTGAACCTGCCCGAAGTGAACCGAAAGTACCCCGCCGAACTCAGCGGTGGCATGAAAAAACGGGTGGCCCTGGCCCGCGCCATCGTGCTAAACCCTAAATATCTTTTTTGCGATGAGCCGAACTCGGGTCTCGATCCCCAAACATCGCTGGTCATCGACAAACTGATCCGGGAGATCACAGAGGAATACAAGATCACCACCGTGGTGAACACGCACGACATGAACAGCGTCATGGAGATCGGCCACTATATACTATACATGTACAAGGGTCGTAAAGAGTGGGAAGGCAACAACCGCGAGATCATCTTCAGCAAAAACCAGCGCCTGAACGACTTTATCTTCGCCTCCGAATTCCTGCAGGACGCCAAGGACATGCGGATGCTGGAGGAACGGGGCAAGATCGATGACAACCGCAATATGGACGAGCTCCTGAAATAGGCCATCCAGCCGATTGGCACATCCCCCGCGAAAGCTTACTTTTGCGCAAATTTCATCCCTACGTATGAGCATCCTCGTCAATAAGAATTCCCGCATCCTGGTACAGGGATTCACCGGGACCGAAGGCACCTTCCATGCCACCCAGATGATCGAATACGGGACCAATGTGGTCGGTGGTGTGACCCCGGGGAAAGGGGGCAGCCGCCACCTGGACCGTCCTGTGTTCAATACCGTGGCCGACTGCGTGAAAACCACCGGTGCCGACGTTAGCATCATTTTCGTACCACCCGCTTTCGCAGCCGATGCGGTCATGGAAGCCGCTGATGCGGGCGTGAAGCTGGTTGTCTGCATCACCGAGGGCATTCCGGTTCAGGATATGGTCAAGGTCAAACACTACCTGGCCGGCAAAGACACCCGACTTGTGGGCCCGAACTGCCCCGGCGTCATCACGTCGGGCGAGGCCAAAGTGGGGATCATGCCGGGCTTCATCTTCAGGAACGGACGGGTGGGCATCGTTTCCAAATCGGGTACCCTTACCTATGAAGCGGCCGATCAGGTAGCCAAGGCCGGCCTGGGCATATCGACCGCGGTAGGTATCGGAGGAGACCCGATCATCGGTACGACTACCCGGGAGGCGGTGGAACTATTTATGCAAGACCCAGATACAGATGCCATCGTAATGATCGGGGAGATCGGCGGTGGTATGGAAGCCGAGGCCGCCCGCTGGATCAGGGAAAACGGAAAAGGCAAGCCCGTGGTCGGATTCATCGCCGGACAAACCGCCCCTCCGGGACGGCGGATGGGACATGCCGGTGCCATCGTAGGCGGAGCCGATGATACAGCGGCCGCCAAGATGAAGATCATGTCTGAATGCGGGATCCATGTGGTGAACAGCCCCGCAGACATCGGCAAACGAATGGCTGAGGTCTTGAAAGGCTGAGCAAAATCGAACCTATAAAAGAAACCCTCCTGCAGGAGGGTTTCTGCTTTACAGCAAGTTCACTAAGGGAACTCATCGGCCTTGCCGGATGTATCGGGCCAACTCGTCCCGGCTGCTGCCAAAACCGAATAGTTCCAGGACCCTATAATACTGTCCGGGATCGACCGTACTGCGATAAGCGATCTTGGCCAGCTCCAACCGATTGCTTTCGAAGGTGAAAAGCTGGAGCAACTCCATCACCTGGGCGGTACTGACTGCGTTCCGCTCGAGGATGTGCCGGGCAGAGGTGAGTCGATTGCTCTCGAACCACTCCTTTCGTAGTGCGGATCTCACCTGTTCGAACTCCCTTGCATTCATGGCAGCGATCCCTCCGGAAGAGGCACCGCCCTCGTAATACACATCCCCGGTATCGTACCAATCGTCGCCAACATCGATGCGGCGTTCATCGACCAGTGCCTTTCCGAAACGATTCAGGGTGATGTCAAGATGAAAGCCCTGCCTGAGGAATACCGTATTCTGATAAATGATCTCCCGGCGACCGAATCCGAACCCGTTCCGGCGTAGTTCCCGAAAGATCTTGACCTCATGCCTGCCTTCTGAGAGATGACCGGCGATTACGGCATTGTCCTTCATGGCGAACCGGCGTCCGTCGATCTCCACCTTGAGCTCATGCCCGTTTACGGGAGCCGTGATACTCAGTCGGGTTCCATCGAAGGCCAGTACGCCCAGTGCCACCAGCGAACAACATAAAAGTGTAGCGATCTTTTTCATGGTTCAAACATTTAGGTTAACGAATCGGGTTGACACCGATTGTGGTCCCAAAGCCGTGCCAGTGGCCGCCTGAATCAAAAAGAATATGTTAAAGCCATCCTGCGGGTTCGATGGAAAGACCCCATGACTTCCCGCCCTTAAAGAGTATGTAAAAACCCGCATTAGCGCATCAAAGCCTTGAAACAATCAGTACCTTGTACGGAAACCCCTCCCCCATGAAAGGTCATGCCCTTCGTACGGCAGTTATTACAATGGTCCTTGTGATCAAGGTCCTGCCCCTCCTCTCACAAAATGGCCTGCCACGCTATGGAACCGAATGGAAAACAGTTGATCGATACCAACAGCAGGGACTACCCAAATCAGCCCTTGCGGAGGTGAGGAAGATCTATGCCCTGGCTAAACGCGACAGACAGGATGCCCAACTCATACGGGCGCTCATTTACATGAGCATCCTTCAGTCGGAAACCCGCGAAGACAATCTACTGGCCTCGATACGTGAATTGGATCGAGAGATCCAAACGGCCCGGGAACCGGCCCGCTCGGTATTGTACAGCCTTCAGGGCGATCTGTATTGGGGCTATTTTCAGCAGAACCGCTGGAAAGTGTACGGACGGACCCGAACGGAGGGGAATAAGAGCCCGGACCCCGCGACCTGGGATGCTGCCGCATTTCACCGTACGATCCGCACCTGCTATCTCCGTTCACTGCAGGATGAGAAGCAACTGCAACAAACCCGCCTGGAAGAATTTGATGCCATCATCGAAAAAGGGAATATGCGGCACCTGCGCCCTACCCTGTACGACCTGCTGACCGACCGGGCGCTGGCCTATTTCGAGAACGACGAGCGCAGCATCAGCGAACCGGAACAGACTTTCGAGCTTAACCAGATCGCCGCCTTTGCACCCGCCGCCGAGTTCAGCCGCTATCCTTTCAGGAGCCGCGACAGCCTGTCACTCACGTATCAAGCGCTCCTGCTGTACCAGCGCTGGCTGCAATTCCACCAGAACGATCCACGACCCGATGCATGGATCGATACCGACTTACGCCGGCTTTCCTTCGTAAAAAATCACTCGGTACTGCCGGATAAAAAAAGCCTGTTTATGGATGCCCTGCGGCGGATCACGGACACCTACACAGACCTTCCGGCAGCCGCCGAAGCCTGGTACCGGCTAGCGGCTCAATACGAGGAGGACGGGATTACCTATAAAGCCTTTGGCGATAGCACCCATCGCCTTGACCGGCTCAGGGCGAGAGATATCTGTGAACGTGTTCTGCGGCAAAAAGATTCGTCGGAAGGACGAGTTCATTGCCAGCAACTCTTGCGTGCATTGAAGCGACCCCGCTTCCGGTTCACAATGGAACAGGTGAACATGCCTGATAAACCTTTCCGAACCCTCGTAACATACCGCAATACTGACCGGCTGTATTTCCGGCTCATACCCTATCCGGAAAAATTGAAAGCGCTGCTAAAAGACCGCGCTGATGAATCCTACTGGAGCACGTTGATCGCCACGACGTCCCTGCGGCAATGGGAACAGCCACTGCCCCAGCCCGGCGACCTCCAGGAGCATAGCACGGAGATCCGTATCGAATCACTTCCGACAGGTGCCTACCTGCTCCTGGCCTCCTCCACGGCAGACTTCAACATCCAATCGGCCCTACTCGGTGCACGGGTGTTTCACGTATCATCGATCAGCTATGTAAACAGGGATGAGCATTTATTCGTCCTTGACCGCGAAAGCGGCGAACCCATGACCGGAGCAACGGTGCAGGTTTGGACAGAGCGCTACGATTATGCCCAAAATAAATATGTACGGGTGAAAGATATCAGATTGCAAAGCGACAGCAACGGCTACGTGCGGCTGCAACGCCCGGCCGATAATGCCCGTATGTCGTACTTAGGACGCCTCTTCGAGATCACATTCCGCAATGACCATTTCTTCCCCGACGACCTGGTATATGACTATAGCTCTTACAACCAGGAAGAGAATGAACCCGGAGAGACCCTGACCGTTCACCTGTTCACCGACCGGTCCATCTATCGTCCCGGCCAATCGGTTCAGTTCAAAGGTATCGTGCTCACGCAACGAAGAAAGGAGCGGTCCGGCACGGTAAGATCCGGACACTCCGTACAAGTCCTTTTACGGGATGCTAACTACCGCACCATCGACACTCTCGCGCTTCGAAGCAACGACTACGGCTCCTTTCAGGGCGTATTTCAGTTGCCATCAGCCGGACTGAACGGCTCCTTCCAGATCTATACCGCAACCGGCAACGGTTCGGTTTCGTTCCGGATGGAGGAGTACAAGCGTCCTAAGTTCTATGTTGAATACGAGCCCGTGACCGGCCAGTACCGGGTAGATGATTCGCTAACCGTAACGGGGCGTGCAAAGGGGTATTCCGGCAACACTATTGACGGCGCATCCGTGAAATACCGCGTGGTCCGCGAGCCCCGGTTCCCCTATCCCTGGCTCTGCCGGCGCTGGTGGCAACCGCCGTCGGAAGCACGTGAGATCGTACATGGCGTGACAAAGACCGACAAAGAGGGACGCTTCACGATCGGTTTCCGTGCCATCCCCGATGCCTCCATCGATACCCGCTTCGAACCGGTATTCGACTACCGTATCTATGCGGATGTCACGGATATCAACGGCGAAACCCGAAGCGGGGAAGGTCAGGTATCGGCAGGCTACAAATCATTCGTGCTGGAAACGACCCTTCCATCCACAGCTCCTGCTGACAGCTTCCGGCAGCTGACCATCCGAACCCGTAACCTGAGCGGTACATACGTTCCAACACAGGTCACGGTGACGTTGATGAAACTAAAAGCCGAGAACCGGCTTGTACGGGATCGCCTTTGGGATCGCCCCGATCAGTTCGTGATGAACAAGAGCGACTACCTGCACCACTTTCCGTACGATCTATATGCCAATGAAACGGACCCCTTTGAATGGGACCAGGAGAGCATCCTCTACAAGGCGACCGAACCTTCCCGAGCGGATGGTTCCTGGATCCTCTCCGGCAACCGCCCCCTGCCAGGAACGTATCGCCTCGATATCACCGCAGTAAATGAACGAGGAGAAATGGTACGCGATCAACACATCATTCGCCTGACAAATGCCACGGGCTATCCGGCAGATCAGTCCGACTATCTGTGGACGGGTAACATACGTGCCACCGTAGAGCCGGGTGATACGGCCGGGCTGGAACTGGGCACCTCAGCCGGAAAGATATTCGTCATTGAGCAGGTGAAGAAAAGTCGGAATGAGGAAGTCCGGTTCCTGTTCCGAAGCCTGAGCGACAAAAAACTAACCGTTCGGATCCCTGTTACGGAAAAGGACCGAGGTGGATTTGGCGCCTCCTGGATGTTCGTCCGTCACAACCGGCTGTGGCAGTACAACCAGCTTTTTCAGGTTCCCTGGAACAACAAGGAGCTGAAGATGGAATACGTATCCTACAGGGAAAAGACCCTGCCCGGCGCTGCCGAAATATGGAAACTGCGTATTACGGGGGCGAAAAAAGAGGCGGCCGCAGCGGAATTGATGGCTGCCATGTACGATGCCTCGCTTGACCAGTTCACCGCCCACGGCTGGTCGCCGCCATCCATCTGGCCCTATTTCTATGGCCTGGGGCAGTGGAACGGCCATTCGAACTTTACGGCCGTGGGATCTTTAGTAAAAGACCTGCCGGAACCTCCGCTTCCATCTGTCGAAAAGAACTTCGACCGCCTGATCCTGTCCGATCAGCTCACCAGCACCGAGTACTTGGACCGCAGGGTCGTTGGGCTGACGGCCGGTGCACCGCCACCTACCGAAGAAGTGCGTGTCATGGCCGATTCGGCTGCCGTAACCAAGAATGAGAACGAGATCGTACGCCAGAAGGAAGCGTCCGTCATGAAGAA
>JBJOMF010000182.1:0-7028 GCA_046052505.1 Bacteroidota bacterium
ATCTATCAAAATCTCTTTCGAACTCAGTCCAGCAAAGGGCCCAGAACGTATCCCCGTCCACCACCCGAAGTACCGGAAGGAGGCGGCCCGAAGGCGGTTGTGGATCCTGCATTCCGCAGCAGACCATGCTCAGGAAAGCACCCGGCAAAAGGAAACGGGATATAACAGAACGGATCATCGATGAACGCGGATTCGATCCAATCAATTTCCGGCCTGCCCTTCTCCCGCAACCGGCGTATTAATGTCCTTGAAACAGATCATCTCCCCCATCCGGGAAGAAGCCCCGTTGTAAAAGCCGGTTTCCGCTGAAAAGGTTTTCGGATTCCGGAAGGTACGGAACAGAATATCGAACAACGGCAGGTCGGAATAATTAAACGCATGAACCCCCTTGGCATGATGCAGCGAATGGGATTCCGGACGCTGGAAGATATAGCCCATCCATTGCGGGGTCCGGATATTGGCATGCTGGATCACGGCAAGGAAGGTCGCCCCATAGATGGCATAAATAGTGGCCTGCGCTGTGAATCCGGCGAACACGACCATAGCCAGGCTGGTCAGGAACGTGAACCCGATCATATCCATCGGGCTGAAAAAGAACGCCCCATAGGTGTCAACCCGCTCGGCACTGTGGTGCATCTGGTGAAAAACCCGCCAGAGCAGGTTGCTCCGGTGCATCGAACGATGCCAGACGTACACCCCAAGCTCATAGATCAGCAGGGCCAGCAATCCGCCTGTATAATTACCCAATGAGGAGAGGTCGAATACCTGATACGGCATCAGGTACTCATTCCAGATCAGGGGCAGGTACGAGGACAGATAAAAATAGATGATGAATGCGGCGATCCCCTTGAGCCGCCAGAAACGGATCCGCGGCAGGGGCCTTCCCGGGAAAAGTTCCTCTGCGATCAGGAGGAATAAAAAGATACCGATCACGATCTGAGAAGCGGGATCGGACAAAATATCCAGCGGCGTGGGCAGCAATGATAATTTCTCAAACATAAAAAGCTGTGTGTTGATTGATGTTTCATCCGGGCCTGAACTAAAAATACGGGATTTGACCCGCAAAGGAACCATGCCGTATTTTTCTTTCCCGCTCCGCTGCTTTTCCCCTTGTACCCGGTAGCGGTATCCGTATCCTTACATCCGATGTCAATGCTGTTGCTTATCCTGCCCACCTGGGGTTTCTTCGCCCACCAGCGGATCAATGAGTATGCGGTATACCTGCTGCCGCCGGAACTGATCGCTTTTTACAAACCGCATATCGGGTTCCTGTCCGAACATGCCACCGATCCGGACAAGCGACGGTATGCCTTGCCGGAGGAAGGCGCCCGGCACTATATCGATCTGGACCGTTATGGTTCATACCCCTTCCCCTCCCTGCCCCGCCGTTGGGAGGATGCCATTGAAAAATTTTCAGCGGATACGGTTGAGTCCAGGGGCACCGTGCCCTGGTGGATCCAGGTACAACTGGGCCGGCTGACCAAAGCCTTCCGCGACAAGGACCCGGGCAGGGCCCTGCGTATCTCGGCCGAATTGGGCCATTATATCGCCGATGCACATGTTCCCCTCCATGCCTGTCACAACCACGACGGGCAGTATACCGGACAACGCGGGATCCACGGGTTCTGGGAAAGCAGGCTTCCGGAGCTTCTGGCAGATAAGGAATGGGATTTTCTGATCGGAAAGGCCGCCTTTATTTCCGATCCCGCCGCCTTCATATGGGATCGCATACTGGAAAGTGCCGCGGCGGCCGATACGGTGCTGCGGATCGAAAAACACCTTACCGAAAGAACGCCACCGGGGGGTAAGTACGCTTTTGAAGAACGAAACGGCGTGCTCACCCGTCAATATGCTAGCGGCTTAAGCCGTACGTACGACCGGCTGCTCAATGGCATGGTCGAACGGCGCATGCGGGAATCGGTGTGGGCCGTGGCATCGTTCTGGTACACGGCCTGGATCCGTGCCGGACAGCCGGGGCTGCAACCGCTCAACGGACCCCTGTCGGAACAGGACCGCGCCGAGATGGAATCCCTCAATGAAGCCTGGCGACGAACAGGCGGCAGCACACGGGAGCATCGAAACTGATGCATTCATGCGGGGGATTAATCGGAATCCGCCTTCCCGTATCGGGGACCTTTTGATACATTTGAAAAAAAAGACTGCCCCCAGGCTGCATACAACACCCTACGCATGAAAAAACGGATACTCACCCTCGCCCTGCTCCTTCCGATGATGACTTTTGCCCAGTTGAACATTTTTGAGCTCATGGAACGCACGGACCTGCGGCTTGCTGAGACCGAAGCACTGGCGAATGCCTATTTCAACCGGGTGGGCACGGGCCAGGGCAGCGGCTACAAACAATACCAGCGCTGGCTGTACGAACGCCGGTTCCATACGGATGCCGAAGGCTACTATATCAATCCCAAGACGGAATGGGATCGCTACCAGCGTTCCCTCACCAACCTGCCCACCGGCGTAACGGCGGGGAACTGGTCACCACTCGGGCCCTCCTCCTGGAACCGCACTACTTCCTGGAACCCGGGTGTGGGACGTCTCACCTATGTCGCCATTCATCCTTCCAATGAGCAGGTCATCTATGTCAGTTCGCCGGGAGGAGGCATCTGGAAGACCACGAACGGCGGCACCAGCTGGGTCCCGCTGACCGATAACAACGCATCCTGGATGAACGTCTTTGCCCTCACCATCGACCCCAATAACACATCGGTAGTCTATGCCGGTCTGGCCGGATCGGCCGGGATCATCAAATCCACCGACGCAGGAGCCAACTGGTCACCGGCCGGCTCCGGACCCTCCGGAACGGTACGAAAGATCCTGATCCATCCTTCGAACAGCTCCATCGTATTCGCCGCCTGTACCAACGGCATCTGGCGGTCGGTGAACGCCGGCGTGAGCTGGACACAGGTACACACCGGGAGCAAAGAAGACCTGGAGTTCAAACCCAACGACGTGAACGTGATGTACGCTTCCGGAAACGACGTCTTTCGCTCCACCGATTACGGGCTAACCTGGACACAGGTGGGTGCGGCACAGGGCATCACCAATACCGGACGCACCCTGATCTCCGTTTCACCGGCCAATCCCAATATCGTATACGCTGTGCAGGCCAGCGGCAATCTTTTTGGCCGCATGTACCGCTCATCCGACGCCGGGCTGAGCTTCGTGACAACTGTCGTCGGGAACCCGGCCACAGGCACCAATTTTTTCGGATATACATCCAACGGGACCGGCACCACGGGTCAAGCAACCTACGACATGGCCATGGACGTCTCGCCCACCGATGCCAATGACGTACATATCGCCGGCATCATCTGCTGGCGTTCTACCGACGGAGGCAGCAACTTCATCGCTCTCACCGAATGGTCGCTTCCCAACTCAAGGGGCTACAACCATGCCGATGTGCATGGCCTATATTTCGTAAACAGCACGATCTACTCCGTATCAGACGGTGGACTTTACAAGAGCGTGGACAATGGCGACAACTGGACCGATCTCTCCACCGGCCTCAACATCCGGCAGTTCTACCGCATGGCCAATTCGCCGACCAATCCGCAGGTCATCACCGGCGGTGCGCAGGACAATGGCACTGCCGCCCGTCAAGCATCGGGCACCTGGGTCGACTGGTTAGGTGCCGATGGCATGGAAGGACTGGTCAGCCCCACCAACCACCTCAACCTGTGGGGTACCAGCCAGAACGGAGCCCTGTACCGCTCCACCACGGGTGGCAACAGCTACAACGGACTGGGGCAGCCCTCGGCCGGGCAATGGGTCACGCCCCTGTGCATCCATCCGACCAATGAAACGATCCTCTATGGCGGATGGACCGGCGTGTACAAGTCTACCAACAGCGGGACCAACTGGACCCATATCTCCGCGGGTACGATCACCACGACGCTGAATGACCTGGCGATAGCTCCCTCGAACCCCGCCTATATATATGCAGCGACAGGATCCACCCTGTATGTAACAACGAATGACGGGACAAGCTGGACCACCCGCACTGCACCCGCGTCCATCACTGACATCGCCGTGGACCCCGCCACGCCCGACAAGATCTGGATCACCTGCAACTCCGGAACCAGCCGCGTTTTTGTGTCGACCGATGCGGGAGCGACTTTCACGAATATTTCCGACAACCTGCCTGCCCTTTCGGCACGTTCCATTGTGGTCGATGACAACACGCCCCGCGGCATCTATGTAGGCATGAACATCGGAGTCTATTTCCGCAAGGAAAATGAAGCCGCATGGACGGCTTTCTCCGATAACCTCCCACTGGTAGCCATCAATGAATTGGAGATCCAAAAAGCTGCAGGCAAGATCCGGGTGGCCACCTACGGTCGCGGCATCTGGGAAAGCCCGCTGGCGGTAAACTGCGCCGCTGCAACCCCGGTGGCGGATTTTTCAGCTGCCAACCGGACCATCTGCGTCGGACAGAATGTGAGCTTCACCAACAACAGCACCAACTGCCAGTCCACGTACAGCTGGAACTTTCCCGGAGGTACCCCTGCCAACTCCACGGCCACGAATCCGGTGGTCCAGTACAATACCCCCGGCATCTATGCGGTCAGTCTGACGGTGAACAACCCCGGAGGGTCAGACACCAAGACGATCTCAAATTACATCACGGTCAACAGCAATCTCACGCACAGCATCACCATCAGTTCCCCGAACACGGGTATCTGTCAGGGGCAAACCATCACCTTCACCCTCAGTGCCGTGAATGGCGGCAGCGGTCCGGCGATCGAATGGTTGCGGAACGGGGCCGTGATCCCCGGTACGGCAGGGTTGACATCGATCGTGCTTAGCAGTGTAAACAACGGTGATGTGATCGCCTGTCGGGAGACCACCACACTATCGTGTGCGACGCCCGTTCAGGCAACCAGTAACACGATTCAGGTAACCGTTTCACCGAATGTGACTCATACGGCCACTATCGGTGCGGCGCGAACCCAGCTCTGTGCCGGTGAGCCTGCCGTTTTTACGCTGACAAATACAAATGCCGGAAACAGTCCTTCGATCAGCTGGTCGCGGAACGGGATCACCATCCCCGGATCGTCTGGCCAAACCTCGATCACGGTCGCCAACCCTGCAAACGGGGACGTGATCACCTGTATTGAAACCACCAACGCAACATGTGCGACACCAGTAACCGTAACGTCCAATCCCGTAACGCTGGCCGTATTCCCGATACCGCCCCGCCCCGTGATCACCCGGCAGGTTGGCGATCTGATCTCCTCAGCATCGAGCGGCAATCAGTGGTTCAATTCGGGCAATGTGATCCCTGGTGGGGTCAATACAGTCTATCGACCTGTTTCCAACGGCACTTTTCAGGTGCAGGTAACTGCCAACGGATGCAAGAGCCCCCTGTCGGACCCCCTGGCGGTACTGATCGAAGGTGTGAACCGACTTTACCCCGTACCCACGAGCGGAGGGGTGACATTTGATTTCTACATCCCGCAGGGAGCGTCCGATTACCGGGTGGAACTCTACAACAGCATCGGACAACTGGTGCATCAGGAAGCGGGTGCCGGTGCGCCCGGACTGAACCGCATCAACTGGCGCTGGGAACGACTTTCCGGAGGGATCTATACCTTCCGCATGCGGCTGGGAGCGCTGACCTACCAGAAACGATTACTCATACAGTGATAAAACAGTTCCGATAAAAGTCCCGCCTGTGGCGGGACTTTTTTAATTTGCGCCCTCGAATCCTCACCACTGTGCTGCACAACTTCAACGCCGGGCCCTCTATACTCCCCGCTCCGGTATTGAGGGATGCGAGCCGGGCCGTGATCGATTTTCAGGGATCGGGGCAATCGATCCTGGAGATCGGGCACCGAACATCACTCTTTCAGCCTGTCATGGATGAAGCCCGCGAGCTGGTGAAGGATCTCCTGAAACTGGATGCGGACCACGATGTGCTCTTTCTCCATGGCGGAGCCACCACCCAATTCATGCAGGTACCCATGAACCTGCTGGATGAAAACGACGTGGCCGCCTATACCGAAACGGGTACCTGGTCGGAGAAGGCCCTGAAAGAGGCCCGGCTATTCGGGCATGTGGAGATCGCAGGCTCCTCGAAGGATACACAGCATTGCAGCATCCCCTCGGAGCTGACCGTTAGTCCGACCGCCACCTACCTGCACATCACCACCAATGAAACCATCGCCGGCACCCAATGGCACAAGATCCCCTATGGTTGTGGTGTGCCGATGGTGGCCGATATGAGCAGCGATATCCTCAGCCGGGAGCTGGACTTCAACCGCTTCGATCTGATCTACGCCGGCGCCCAGAAGAACATGGGAGCCGCAGGGGTCTGCCTGGTGGTGGTGAACCGGAATCGCCTTGGCAAGGTCCGCCGAAGGATCCCTGCCATTCTCGACTATAACAACCATATCCGCGAGGGAAGCATGCTGAACACGCCGCCAGTCTTCGCCGTGTACGTAGCCCTGCTCACCCTCCGCTGGTGCCGGCAGGAAGGCGGTATCGCCGTGATGGAAGCCCGGTCGCGAGAGAAGGCCGGCCTGTTGTACGAGACCCTCGACGCCCTGCCCCTGTTCCGTACGCCCGTGCGCAAAGAGGACCGCAGTCGCATGAACGCCGTTTTCATGATCGACGATCCTACACTGGAAACCGCGTTTCTGGACGAATGCCGTGCTGCCGGAATGACGGGCATCAAAGGCCACCGCAGCATGGGCGGATTCCGGGTATCGATGTACAACGCATTACCGCTGGAAAGCGTCCGGGTGCTGACCGCCCTGATGACGGACTTTGCCCGGCGACACGGATAAAATGAATCACACCTAAAGATCCCATGGCACAGATACGACCCTTCCGCGCCCTGCGCCCCCGGCCCGAATGGGCCCCGCAGGTAGCCTCCCGACCCTATGATGTACTGAACAGCGACGAAGCCCGCCGGGAAGCGACCGGCAATCCTTTATCGTTCCTGCATGTCACCAAATCCGAGATCGACCTGCCATCGGATACCGATCCGTATGCCACGGCCGTGTATG
>JBJOMF010000183.1:0-3398 GCA_046052505.1 Bacteroidota bacterium
TCGTGTAACAGGTAAGAAGATCGACGACCTGCAGGAGGTGATCCAGCTCTGCAGGGGCAGCCAAATCGGTATTCCGCTCCAATATGTGAACATGCGAAGCTGAAATGTTCAAAAGCGGGTCTTTACCACCTTTTCATGTGAATAATCTGGTCGATAACAGGTGCGTATCAAATCGATCAAAAATTTGGTTTTCGGGGGTATCTGAATTTATATTTGGTATACAACTGCACGGAGTTTTAGCAATAAAATGAAGTGCCGGAGTGAGGCGAGAGTCTCAGATGCGAAGTCCAAAAGACGGGTCATCCCAGCAGAAACCCCTCAAAAGGCGGAAGCGGCTCCGAGGGCAACGGCAGCCCCTGATAAGGCGGCCTTACCCCAGAAAGCGTCGGGTTAGCGGAAAGAAGGCGAAAGCCGGATGGAAGTTGACTTGGCGCTTTCACATTTTCAGAGCATTGAATTACAGCTCTTTAAGCATCGTTGCTCCCCGGACTGTACGATGCCTTCTGCAACTTCATTTGGCTGTCCTGCCGGTTCGGGTTAATTTTGCAGCCCAAATTATCCCTTCATCTATACGGCAAAATCCGTGTAGCCTTTAAAAATCATCGTAGTATGAAAAAAGGAATCCACCCCGAGAAGTATCGGTTAGTTATTTTCAAGGACATGAGCAATGGTCACAGTTTCCTCAGCCGGTCTACCGCCGAGGCCAAGGAGACCGTGAAATGGGAGGACGGTAACGAGTATCCCCTGGTAAAGCTCGAGATCTCCAACATGTCGCACCCCTTCTTCACCGGTAAGAACATGCTGGTTGATACGGCCGGTCGGATCGACAAGTTCAAAAAGAAATACGCTAAGAAGGCGTAAGGTCTTCATGATGACTTTGGCCCCCTGTTCCTGCAGGGGGCTTTTTTTTGGCGGGGCTGTATGGTCAGTGCCGGGCCTTTGACAAATATCAGCCTACATACGGGATTGAAGAGCTACTTTTACCCCAATGAATCGGGGCCGGATTCCCCCAATGGGTTCGTATGGATAAGATCCTTTTTACGGAAGAGTTTTGCCAACCGGAGAACCTGCATCCGTTCACGCTCACCCGACAGATACAGGACATCCGGATCGGGATCCTGACCATTCGGGAAAAATGGGAGCGCTGGTTGGGACTGCCATCGTACGACAAGAAAGAGGAGGATTACAAGGACCTGTCTCGATCCGTGCTGGTCCATGAGGTGATCGGCACGGATTCCTGTTTTATGGTCCACGGGAATGTATTGCCCAGCCGCAAGCTGGTCAAACAGGTTCGTAAGTTGCAGGATGGGCAGTTCCTCGCCACAGAGGCCGGCGCCCCGTTGGTCTATCGGTTCTCTAAAAAGCAGCTCAAGGGACGCCACAAGATCCGCGTCGGTCAGGCCGTGCCCTTTGCCCACCAAGTACATACCATCCTGTTTCCCTGGGATATCGTCCGGCTGAATGATACAGCGATCCGGGCCGATTTCGATCTGCTGACCCGAGGAAGAAAATCCGTAAAACCCGACCGCTCCGTACACTGCATAGAACCCTCCGGGATCTTTATCGAAAAGGGTGCCCGGCTTTTCTCCTGTACCTTGAACGCGACGGAAGGACCGATCTATATCGGACGAAATGCAGTGGTCCTGGAAGGATGCACGGTCCGCGGGCCTTTTGCCCTGGGCGAGGGCGCTTGCCTGAAGATGGGCGCCCGTGTGTACGGGGCCACCACGATCGGCCCCGGTTGCACCGTCGGGGGCGAAGTGAAGAATTCGGTTCTGTTCGGATACAGTAATAAGGCACATGAAGGCTATTTGGGCGATTCAGTGATCGGGGAGTGGTGCAATCTGGGTGCAGGAACATCCAACAGCAATCTCAAGAACAATGCAGGGGCCGTACGTGTATGGACGCCTTCGGGCGAACAGGATGCCGGTCAGAAATGCGGCTTTTTCATGGGCGATCATACCCGTACCGCTATACAGACGGCCATCAATACCGGCACCGTCATCGGGGTCTGCTGCCATGTTTTCGGCCCCGGGCTAACACCCAAGTACATACCCAGTTTCTCCTGGGGCAGCGACGGCTTAACGCGCTATGAATGGGGCAAGGTGCTGAACGATGTGGCCGCCTGGAAGCGGATGAAGGGTCTGGAGCTGAACGAGGAAGAGCGTAGCATTCTGTCACATATATTTGAACGAGGATAACGAACCCGAAACCATTTACCCTACGAAACGATCGTAACCATGCGTAAACAGATCGCTGCTGCCAACTGGAAAATGAACCTGACCTACCAGCAGGGGGAATCCCTGCTCCGTGATATCCTGGAAGCCGGTATCCGGCCCGCCGCTCATCAGGAGGTCATCTTTGCCGTACCGTATCCCTATCTCTTACTGGCCCGAAGTGAGGTTCAGGAAGAGCCCGGCTATTCTGTCGCTGCACAGAACTGCCATCAGAACGAGAGCGGAGCCTTTACGGGGGAGGTCGCAGCAGCCATGCTTCAATCCCTTCAGGTGCCCTACTGCATCATCGGGCACAGCGAGCGGCGTGATTATTTTGGCGAGACCCATGAGGTATTGGCGCGCAAGACCGACCGTTGCCTGCAGCATTTTATCACCCCGATATTCTGTTGTGGGGAACCACTTTCGGTCCGCGAAGCCGGTAACCAGGATGAGTATGTCGAGACCCAGCTGCGTGAGTCCCTGTTCCATCTTACGGCGGAGCAGCTGCAATCGGTCGTGATCGCCTATGAGCCCATCTGGGCCATTGGTACGGGCCGCACGGCCACTACCGCGCAGGCGCAGGAAATGCACTTTCATATCCGGAATGTGATCGCGGCACGGTTCGGAATGGCAACGGCCGGGCAGATACCGATCCTATATGGCGGGAGTGTCAAGGCCGCGAATGCCGCCGAATTGTTCGCCTGTCCGGATGTGGATGGCGGGCTGGTGGGAGGCGCCTCGCTGATCGCCTCTGAATTCCTGCCCATCATCCGCGCCCTGAAGTCCTGAAAATTCCTGCCCATCGGACCCCATTCATCTTTTTCCGTTGTATTACAGCTGCGCCGTCAATTCCTTTTTAGGCTGCTGCGGGTGCGCGTGGTGCTGAATGGCACGACCCTGTACCAGCTCGAACCCGGAAAGACCCTTGTGATTCCGCTTGAGCGGAACGATGCCCGGCTGGTTATCACGGATGGGTTTCACATATCCCGACCGGCAAAACTTCATTTCACCGATGCCGATATGGCTTTTTTCCATGTGGGTTGCAGCCTGCCTGACAGGGTCTTGGTGGCCGGTGCGCTCGTATCGGTCCTGTTGTTCGCCCTGGGTGGGGTTACCGCCCAGTTAGTCTTTAAGGTATTCGGGTCGCTGCCCCCCGTTTATGCCATCCTCTCTTTTTTTCTC
>JBJOMF010000184.1:0-7094 GCA_046052505.1 Bacteroidota bacterium
CAAGGCGGAGGTTCAGGTAAATCAGGACCGCGGTGATCAGGGACGCGGCTACGATCGTGCGTCTTCTGATCGCGAAAGTTCCCATGGTCTTGGCGTCTCGCGTGAAGTGGATCAGCGGGATGATCGCGAAGGCCAGTTGCATGCTCAGGATCACCTGACTCAGCACCAGCAGGCTGTCGATATCGTTCTCCCCATTGATGAGGATCACGGCCAGCGCCGGTATGATGGCCACGAGGCGGGTGATGAGACGACGGATGACGGGGTTGATCCGCAGCCGCAGGTAGCCTTCCATCACGATCTGTCCGGCCAGGGTGCCGGTAATGGTGGAACTTTGTCCGGAGGCGATCAGTGCCACGGCGAAGAGGATCGGGGCCCAGTCCGTACCCAGCAGGGGAGCCAGCATCTCGTGGGCCTGCCGGATCTCGGCCACGTCGGTGCGGCCTGTTTTGAAGAAAACGGTGGCGGCCAGCACGAGGATGGCCGCATTGACGAAGAACGCCAGGTTCAGGGCGATGGCGCTGTCGATGAAGTTCAGCTTCAGGGCACGTCGGATACCGGCCTCGTCGCGGCGGATCTTACGGGTCTGCACCAGTGCGGAATGCAGGTACAGGTTGTGCGGCATGACGGTGGCTCCTATGATACCGATGGCGATGTACAGGGCATCGGTGCCGGGTATGGAAGGGATGAACCCGGTAGCGACCTCGTTGAGGTGGGGACGGGCCAGGATGATCTGGATGAGGAAGGACAGTCCGATCACCGCTACCATGGCGATGATGAAGGCCTCCATCTTGCGCATGCCGAGCCGTTGTAGCAGCAGGAACAGGAATGTATCGACCACGGTGATGCCCACCCCCCAGGCTAAGGGCAGGCCGGTAAGCAGTTGGATCCCGATGGCCATGCCCAGGATCTCGGCCAGGTCAGTCGCGGCGATAGCCACCTCGGCAAAAAGGTATAACGCAAAATTGACGGGGCGCGGATAGGTCTCGCGATTGGCCTGCGCCAGGTCGCGCCCCCGTACGATACCCAGCCGGGCCGACAGGCTTTGCAGGAGCAAGGCCATCAGGTTGCTCATCAGCAAGACCCAGATCAGCGTGTACCCGAAGCGGCTTCCGCCCGCGATATCGGTCGCCCAGTTGCCCGGGTCCATGTATCCAACGCTCACCAGATAGGCCGGTCCGAGGAAAGAGATCGCCCTGCGCCAGCCGCTGCCGCGCGCACGGGTCGTATCCACGGATTGGTAGGCATCCCCGAGGGAGCGGTCATCGAGGATCGGCTTTTCGCGTTTCATCTGTCGTTCTGCGGATGGGTGTGGGAACTGTCCGGGACCGCGCAACGATCGGCTGGCGGCCCCCGGCAAGTATGATGCGAAAATAGCCCATTCAGCCGCTCACCCCAAGGGCTTGTTGAAGCGGGGAATCGCGTACTTTCGTGGCCAACACAACCTCATGCGTTCCGCGCTGTTTCCCGTTGCTCTTGCACTGATCCTGTTAGCTCCGGGCTGTAAGAACAAGAAGACGATCTCCCTGTCCGGCGAGCAGCCGGTGCCGGTGGAGGACTTCATCGCCTTCTTCCAGCCCCTGTCGTTGCCCTTTCAGTATGCCGACAGTACGCTCCGGCGTTCGGGTAAGGAGAATGATTCGCTGCGGATCGGGCTGCCGGTCTTTTCTGCGCTGATACCCGACACCGTTCTCAAGAAGACCTTCGGGTCTGTGAAGAAGCCGCGGCTCTATGCCATGGGCCGTACCACCGGACCGAATCAGGAATCCCTGCTGGTCGTGAAGGCCATCCAGGGGGAGAAGCGGGCCGTCATCCTGCTGGGCTTCGACAAGCGTCTGGAATTCGGTGCTGCGCTGACCGTCCTCCGTCCTGATCAGGACAGCCGCACCCAGCAGTGGTTCACCGTCGATCGGCGCCACACCGTCACCAAGGCCGTCATGCGCCGCAACAAAGACGGGAGCTTCAGCGACGGACGCGATGTGTACGCTTTCAATGCCACGAGCAAGCTGTTCTATCTGGTCATGACCGATGCGTTGGACGAAAAGCCCGCTGAACTGATCAATCCCATCGATACGCTGACCCGCACGAATAAATGGTCGGCCGATTACGGTTCAGGCAAGATGAACCTCGTGTCCATACGCGATGGCCTTCGCAGCAACCGGCTCACCTTCTTCATCCATTTTGAAAAGGGAGAATGTACCGGCGAACTCAAAGGAGATGCCGACATTGTCTCCGCGACAACGGCCGAATACAGAAAGGACGGCGATCCCTGTAAACTTCGTTTCATCTTTTCCGGAGGCTCCGTAACGCTGCAGGAGATCGAGGGGTGCGGTTCCTATCGCCCGCTCAATTGCTCCTTCAATGGCCGCTACGCCCGTAAGAAAGAACCGCGGCCTGCCCGGAACGGCCGCGGCAAATAAGGGCCGCCCATCCCGGTCCATGTCCTGAATTCCGTTAACTTGCGGCATCGTGTAAAAAGAACACATTATGAGTTTCACCTCTTTTTCCGTACCCTATTCCGTCGATGCGCGTTACGGCCGCAAAGTGGCCTATTTCTCCATGGAATTCGCCATCCATCAGCCCCTCAAGATCTACAGCGGCGGGCTGGGCTTCCTCGCCGGCTCGCACCTGCGTAGCGCCTATGAGCTGCGCCAGAACCTGATCGGGATCGGGATCCTGTGGAAATACGGGTATTACGATCAGGAACGCAACCAGGACCAGACCCTCGATGTAGCCTGGAATGAAAAGGAATACAGTTTTCTGGAAGATACAGGCATCCGCTACCAGGTCATGATCCACGAACATCCCGTATGGGTGCGCGTCTGGTACCTGAACCCCGAAACCTTCAAGACGGCGCCGCTGTTCCTGCTGTCCACAGACCTTCCGGAAAATGATTACGTTTCACAGACCATCACCCACCGGCTCTATGATGCCAACGTGGCCACCAAAGTGGCACAGTTCATCCTCCTGGGTGTCGGCGGAGCCCGGCTGGTGGACCTGCTCGGTTTTGAGCCCGAGCGGTACCACCTGAACGAGGCGCATGGTCTTTCGGCTGCCTTTTACCTGTTCAATAAATACCGGCACGACCGGGAGGAAGTGCGGAAGCGCCTCGTGTTCACCACCCATACCCCTGAGGAGGCCGGCAATGAGAAGCATGACATCCATCTCTGCCATAAAATGAGTTATTTCTGCGGCCTCACCATCGACGAGGTCAAGACCTTGTACGGTGATGACAGCGATCAGTTCAATCATTCGCTGGCGGCCCTCCGGTTCGCGGAAAAGGCCAATGGGGTGTCACGCCTCCACGGTGACGTGTCTCGCGCCCTCTGGGGCAAGTACGAGAATATCTGTCCCATCCATGCCATCACAAACGCCCAGAACTGGCGGTATTGGGCCGACAAGCAACTGTACAAATTCACCGAGGCCGGGGATGATTACGGATTCGACGACCGCAAGAAGTACCTGAAGAAACGGGCCTTCGATATCGTCGCCGATCAGACCGGCAAGCTTTTCGACCCGAACGTGTTCACCATCGTGTGGGCCCGTCGTTTTGCCGGATACAAGCGCGCCGGCCTGCTCACCACCGATGAGGACCGGTTTCACCGGCTCATGACCGACAGCCGCTATCCGGTGCAGTTCATCTGGGCGGGGAAGCCCTATCCGGTCGACCATCCTGCGATCAGTGAATTCAACCAGCTCGTGCACCTGAGCAAGCGGTACCGCAACATGGCCGTGCTGATCGGGTACGAGCTCACCCTTTCCAAGCGGCTCAAGCAGGCATCCGACCTGTGGCTCAACAACCCCCGCGTACCCCGTGAGGCATCCGGTACCAGTGGTATGACCGCAGCCATGAACGGATCGGTCAACTTCTCGACCGACGACGGATGGATCCCCGAGTTCATCAACCACGGTCATAACGGGTTCGTCGTGCCCAAGGCCGATTACGCCGCTATGGCGGTGCATGAGCAGGACGAGTACGACCTCGACCGGCTGTTCACGATCCTGGAAAAGGAGATCCTCCCGCTGTACTACGAGAACTATGGAACCTGGCGGCAGGTGATCAGGAACGGGATGCAGGACGTTCGGTTCCGGTTCGACAGCAACCGGATGGCCCACGAGTATTACGAAGTGCTTTACAGCTGATCGGATGCGGTCCACTCCCGAACCAGCTCATCCATGGGCCGGCAGCCCGGGATCAGTCGGGTCAGCCGTTCGATCACCCCTTCCACCAGGGCATCGGGGCAGGAAGCCCCGCTGGTGAGCAGGATCCGCAACGGTTGCCGCTCGGGCATCCAGGAAGCGGTGTCTTTTTCGGCATGTGTGTGCAGATCGAAATGCCGGATCCTTTCCGCTGAAACAAGCCGGCTTTCGTCGCAGACGAAGAAGGACGGGATCCGGTCGGCACAGAGCTCCACCAGATGTGAAGTGTTCGAGGAGTTGTAACCGCCCACGATCAGGGCCAGCTCGGCCTCTGTGTCGAGCATGTGCGCCACGGCGGTCTGGTTGTCGTTGGTGGCATAGCAGAGCGTGTCCCTCGTGTCGGCGAAGCGTTCGGATGGTTCGGCAGGGCGGTGCACCTCAAGGATCACCTGGCGCAGGTGATCGGCGATCTCCTGTGTGTCGCTGGCCAGCATGGTGGTCTGGTTCACCACACCGATGCGCTGCAGGTCGCGTACCGGATCGAAACCCGGTGAATACTGGCCGCGGAAACGTACTATGAATTCAGAAGGGTCGATCTCGTTCCGGATATAGCGTGCCAGTTCCTTTGCCTCAGTCAGGTCGCGCACGACCACGGCGGGCGCATGTGCGGCGGCATGGGAAAAGGTCGCGCGGGTCTCCTCATGCGAGGGTTTGCCGTGAATGACCAGCGTATACCCTTTTTTGGCGATGGCCTCGCTCCGGTTCCAGACCTTCTCTACGAAGGGGCACGTGGTGTCATAGGGTTCTGTACGCAGACCGATGGCCCGCAGTTTCGACTCGATCTCCAGCGTGGTACCGAAGGCGGGGATCAGTACGATATCGTCGGCCGTGAGATCTTCAAAGGGTACCAGTTGTTTTCCATGCGTGTCCTGCAGGAATATGATCCCGCGTTCTCGCAGATCGGCATTCACGTGCGGATTGTGGATCATCTCACTGAGCAGGAAGATGCGTTTATCCGGATTTTCATCCACCGTACGGAAGGCGATCTCGATGGCATGTTCCACCCCGTAACAGAATCCGAAATGCCGGGCCAGGAAGACCTGAAGTGGGCCGAAATCGAGGCAGGTGGGCCGAAAGTCCCGCTTCATCTTGTCCGAATCCCGTCGCTGCCGCTTCACGGCACTGATCAGCGGGCTGCGGTAGATGATGGGGACCTCGAACTGTTTCATGCCGCAAAGGTACGAGAATGAAAAAAGGAGGAGTGAATATCCGGACAGCGGGCTTTCTCTTTATCTTGGGCCAAAGATGCTTGCCATGCGATGGTTCTGGGCATTAGCCGCCTTCGGGGTCCTTGCCGGTTGCAAACTGATGGACAGGAAATCCGGGGATGCCAATAAAAAAACGAATGGGATGACAACTAGATCACCGGTGGTCGACTGGGCCCGTACGGGAAATATCTACGAAGTGAACCTGCGACAGTATACACCGGCAGGCACACTCAATGCTTTTCTAAATGAGTTGCCGCGTCTCAGGGAGATGGGTGTGCAGACCCTGTGGTTCATGCCCCTGACACCGATCGCCCAGCAGAACCGGAAAGGGGGGCTCGGTAGTTATTATGCCTGCTCCGACTACACGGCCGTCAGTTCCGAGTTCGGCACACTGGAAGACTTCAGGCATTTGGTGAAGCGGGCCCACGAGATGGGGATGAAAGTGATCATCGACTGGGTGGCCAATCACACCGGTTGGGACCATGTATGGACCCGCAGCCATCCGGAATACTACCTGCGCGATTCCGCCACCGGAACCTTTCAGATCGCCTCCGGCATGGATGATATCATCGAATTGGATTTTTCGCGACCCGAACTCCGAAAGGCGATGATCGATGCGATGGCCTTCTGGGTACGGGAATGCGACATCGACGGGTTTCGCTGCGACCTGGCCTTTTGGGTGGAGTTGGATTTCTGGAAGGAGGCACGGCCGCAGCTCGACGCGATCAAACCGCTGTTCTGGCTGGGGGAATATGACGCCCTCGATCATCCGGCCTATGGGGACGTATTCGATGCGAGCTACACCTGGACCTGGATGCATCGTGCAAAAGATTTCTACCAGCAGCGCTGGTCCCTGGATTCCCTGCTCGATGTGCTGGACCGCTACGACACGTTGGATAACGGGACCCTGCGCGCCTGGTTCACCACCAATCATGATGAGAACAGCTGGAACGGTACGGAATACGAGAAATACGGCGACATGGCCCATGCACTCGCCGTGTTCAGCTGCACCTGGAACGGGATCCCGCTGCTGTATTCCGGTCAGGAGCTGCCCAACACCAAGCGCCTTCGGTTCTTCGATAAGGACACCATACCTTGGACCGGCACCAATGCCTTGCAGGCGTTCTACCGGTCTCTGCTCCTGTTGAAGCGGGACCATCCGGCCCTCGCTGGGGCCGACAGCACTGTACAAACGCTGCGGCTGCAAACAACGGCCCCCGCTTCCGTGCTGGCCTATCTGCGCAAGAAGGGTGACCGTGAGGTGCTCGTGGTCCTGCACCTGTCGGCGCAAAAAGACCTGCATTTCGAGATCACCGATCCGCGGGTGCAGGGACGGTTCCGGAATGTGTTCTCGGGAGCGGCCAATGATTTTACGGGCGACCGTGCTTTCGAGATGCAGCCTTGGGATTATCTTGTATATGAAAAATAACAGGCGGCCCAGCCACATAAAAAAAGCCGCCCCATGCAAGGGCTGCTTTTCGTTGTCTGTTTGGGTAGTTCGTTACTCGTTGTCCAGGATCAGGGGGTAGCGGTAGACGGCCCCCGGTGCCTCGGGGTAGATGCCCTCGAAGTACACACTACTGCCCCGGCCACTGCGGATCGCCTGGCCCAGTTCCTCGATCGACTTGATATCAGTGTCGTTCACGCTGGTGATCACAAAGCCTTCCTGCATTCGGGTTTTGCTGAAGG
>JBJOMF010000185.1:0-7336 GCA_046052505.1 Bacteroidota bacterium
GCAGGTATTCATCACCGATGAGGTGAAGGACATCGTACCGGAATTCCTCCTGCTGCTGCACGGGGTGATCGATTCCCCCGATATCCCCCTGAACGTGAGCCGGTCCTTCCTGCAATCGGACAGCAACGTGAAAAAGATCAACGGCTATATCAGCCGGAAGGTGGCCGACAAGCTGCAAGAGCTGTTTCAGAAAGACCGGACGGCGTTCCAGGAAAAATGGAAGGACCTGGGGCTGTTCGTCAAGTACGGCATCCTCTCCGATGAAAAATTCTTTGAACGGGCCAGGTCCTTTACCCTGCTGACCAACACCCAGTCCGCAGCCTTCACCCTTGACGAATACCAGGAAAAGGTGAAGCCGCTGCAAACCGACAAGGACGGCCGTCAGGTCTGGCTCTACACCCAAAACCCGGAGGCGCAGCACAGTTTTGTGGAGGCGGCCATGCAGAAGGGCTATGATGTGCTGGTGATGGACTCCCCGATCGACCTGCACTTCATCCAGCACCTGGAAACGAAGCTGGAAAAGACCTCGATGAAGCGGGTGGATGCCGATATCATCGATAAGCTGATCGAAACATCGGAGATACCGGCTCACGGACTGAGTGAAGCAGAGGGAACCGAACTCAAGCGTATCTTCCAAGAAGCCATCAGCAATCCGGCAATGAACGTGGAGCTGGAAAGCCTGCTTTCCGATCAGCTGCCCGTGATCATTACCCGCGAGGAATGGATGCGCCGCATGAAGGAGATGAGCAAAATGGGCGGGGGTATGTCGTTCTACGGCAACCTCCCGGAAACCTTCAAGGTATCGCTGAACGGCAATCACCCGCTGCTGAAAAAGATCCTGGAGGCCACTCCTGAAGAACAGGGCCGGCTGGCGAGACAGGTTTATGACCTGGCCCTGCTGGCACAGGGCATGCTGAAGGGGGCCGATCTCACTGCCTTCGTTTCCCGGAGCGTGAATTCGATCTGAAACAACTTGTAGTAGTCGATAGGAACTGAGCGGCTATCTTAGATAGTAGACGATCGGCTGCACTTTGCGCACCATTCCCTCAATGCCTTTAACGAGAATATCGTCGATTAAAATGGTATCACCGGGTGCCAGTCCGCCCAACAAATTGCGCACACCCTGACACCACGTATTACCGCCACAGTAAATGGCCTGGGAAATGCGGCCCTCTTGGATCACCTGAAAACGAAAGCGGATGACCTTGTACCCCGCATCAAAAGGGAAGTTGTGCACATAGGCTCCCACACCCAGTTGATTGATGAAATGGCCAACGGACAAAGAGTCGAAACTCATCACGCCACCCACTGTGGCCTCAGGGTTGGGGATGGACCGCACCCGGCAGGTGAACCGATGTACCGCTTTACCGGCAACCTCTACCTCGATCGCCGCATCATCCGTGATCTCGTACACACGGGCGATGTACTTACCGGGGCCGATTCGTTGTAATGTTCCTTTCCCGCCATTGATGCGGGCCTTGACATCCTCCTCCCGGATCCCGTGTACCGCGATCGATACGGGGTTGTCCACCCACATATACAAGACATTCATCTTCTCCAGTGAAACGGCAGCCTGCCCGATCCCCTGCTGTAACCACAGCAGACCTGAGAGCAGCAACCATACCTTTCGTATATCCATCGGTTTGGGTTTGGTACCGATGCATGGGGCCGGATGGCTCTGATACGCCAACACTATGACCCCATGCAACAGGTAACAGTAAAACGAACGGAAATATCCGGACAGGATGGATCGGCTGTTAAATCCCTGTGAAGAACATCGCGGGAATCGAAGTGACGTATGGCCTAAAAAGATCCGGACGGAAGACCTTAAGAAGCTCACTGATACACCCGAACATAATCGACCTGCATCCGTGTGGGAAAGATGCTCGCATCGATACCCTTCTTACCGCCGAAATTTCCACCGATCGCCATATTCAGTATGATATGAAAGGGCTGATTGAAGGGCCAAACGGCGGTATCGGCACTCTCCCGGTCGAAGGTGAAGGTCTTCACGCCATCGAGGTAATACTCGAGCCGGTCTGCCGACCATTCGATGGCATAGACATGGTAGACGGTCCCGTGTCCGCTGAGGGGAATGAGGCGGGTGCGCTGAGTCTGATGCATTCCGTTGTAGCGGTCGGTATGGATGGTCTGATGGAGGGTGTCGCGCTGGTAGCCCACGGTCTCGGCGATATCGATCTCCCCGCTTTTCGGCCAGATGCCATAACGGTTCTCGGTGGGCAGCATCCAGATCGCAGGCCAGGTACCCAGTCCTACGGGCAGTAGGGCCCGCACTTCGAAGCGGCCGTAGGTCCAATCGCCCTTACCCTTCGTGGTGATGCGCGCCGAGGTGTAGGGAGCTCCCTCGTAATTCTCTTTTCGGGCCTCGATGATCAGCTCACCTTTTTCCACTCGGGCATTCTCCATTCGGTCCCAGGTATAGAACTGAGGTTCATTGTTGCCCCAGCCGCAGAGCTGCGGACAACCGCGCCCGCGGTCGTAGTTCCATTTGGACGTATCAGGAAGTCCGGAACGATCGAACTCATCGGACCAGACCAGACGGGTATATCGGTACTGGGCATTTACCCCTTGTGCAACGGCAAGGACGGACAGTAGCAAGACGAACACGTGGAAACGATTCACAGACATAAAACGATTTCAGGTATTATTGATACACGCGCACATAATCGATCTCGAACGTGGCCGTAGTGAAGGCGGGATCGACCGGGCCGCCGAAGGTCCCTCCCATTGCCTGATTGAGCAGCAGGAAGAAAGGTTGGTTGAACGGAAGATTACCGGCATTGGCCACTGTATGATAGAGAACCCCATCCACATAGAATTTCATGGATTGAGCCGTCCACTCGCAGGCATAGAGATGAAAGGATGTCGTCGCCTGCTGGATCAGGGTGGTGGCTGTAATACCGCTGCCGCCGGAGAAACCCGGATAGTGTACGGTAGCATGGATGCGGTTCGCGTCGGACCCTTTGTGCTCCATGATATCGATCTCACCGCAGGCCGGCCAACCTACGAGGGGCAGGTTATCGCCCATCATCCAAATGGCAGGCCAGGTTCCCGCGCCGCTCGGCAACTTGGCCAATACCTCCACCTTGCCATACTGAAAGGAGAACTTGGTGCGCGAGAGGAGGCGGGCCGACGTATAATTGCTCCCACTGAATGCTTCCGCTTTGGCAGTGATCTTCAGGGTTCCGTTGGACACCACTGCATTGTCGAGCCGGTTGGTATAGTACTGCAATTCGTTGTTACCCCAGCCTCCGGCACCGATGTCATAGTTCCATTTGGATGCATTCGGAGCACCGGGCAGATCGAATTCATCGGACCATACCAGCGACTGCACGACGGTGACTGACACGGTGATCGACTTGGAGGCCGTCAGTCCGGTAGACCCTTTGGCGACCACGTTCACATTGTAATTACCGGAAGCGGGATAGCGATAGTTGAGGGCCCCGCTCGTACTGGTCTGAAAAATCCCATTGCCCAGATCGAATTCAAAACTCACCGCATTCGTGGCATTGGCACGGAACTGCACATTTCCACTGTTGTCGGTGGCGACCGTAGCTGTCAATGAGAGATTTCCCGGTGCAACGGGGTTGGGCGGGGTACTCTTATCCCCGCACCCCAAAGAAATGATCGCCGCTGCCCATGCAGCACACAAGTATCGGGTCATTAAGGCTTCAGTTTCAGCTTCTGATACCAGGAATTTCCATCGATACCGATATTACGGAGATGCATGGTCGTGGCCGTAGCCTCCAAGATCTCGTATACCGTACCGCCGGTGCCGAAGTTGATGATGCCGTTTCCTGGAACGGTGAACTGGATACGGGTCGATTGGGCCGGCGTGGAATTCGATGTTGCATCCTGAAAGATAAGCTGCTTGTTACCGCCCGGATTGATGGGGAAACAATTGTCGCCCCCGCTGAATCCGTAGAAAGCACTGGAAGCGCCGATGGAGAAAGAGGCGCCCTTGTTGTCCACGTTCATGAACACCTGGTCAAGTGCATTCTTAGAAAAGGTGATCTCGTCATCGTAGGCGCAGGCCTCCCGGGTGTTCGGTGGGGCCGCATACCAGATGGGCGCGAAGGCATCGGAAGGCCCCACGCCGAAATGCCCCGGCGCATCACGGTCGGTGATCCACACCTTGGAAGTACCGCCCGTAAGTGCGCTGAGGATATTGGCCGGGATCTGAAAAGCCACGAATACCCGGATACGCTTGCTGACTGTGGAAATACTGCCCCCTGTACCGATGGCATTTACCGTGATGGTATAATCATTGGTGCCGGGGTTGGCATATTTATACGTGAGCGATCCGGAAGGCACGACACGCTTGATGCCATCGCCAAAGTCGATATTGTAGGTCAGGGCCCCGTTGGCTGTGACCTTGATGGTGACATTGCCGGTACCATTCCCATTGGGATTGCTTCCATCTACACCAACAACTGTGGTGGTGAGAGCGAGGCTGGTGGGTGCCGTCAATTCCCCAAAGGAGTAGGAGGGCTTTTCGCAGGAGCTAAAAAGCAGAACAGCAGCGGCCAGCAGGGCAGTTATGTTTCGGATAATACGCATATGGCAGGGTTTGAGTAGGTTTATTGAAGGCGGATATCATCCACAAAGAAGGTGAAGTTCGGTGATCCATCGCCCGGGGTACCGAGATCGAAGATGAGCACTACCCGGTCGTAGGTATTGCCCGTATTGATCCCCGTAAAATCGAACGTGAGGTCGGTCCAGGCACTGGCCACGCCGATGGTCACTTCTTTCTCGAAATTGATACCGGGGTTGTTGGAGTTCTCTACCTTGAGCAACACTTTGGCCCCTACCCGCGGAGACCACACTTTCATCCGGAAGGTGCGCGACAGCGAAAAGGGGATCGCCTGGTTCAGGGTGAGGAAGCTGCCACCCCAGGGCTGGCCGGCATTCTTGATCATTCGGGACACTTTGGCGCTGGTATTGATACCGCCCGGGTTCGGGTTGTTCACCACCGTCATGTTACCGCCGTCAAAATCGAACCAACCATAGGTGATCGGATATTCAAAGTTGAGCGGGATGGCGAGCGGGAAGGTATTGGTGAGGCGGA
Source organism: Bacteroidota bacterium (assembly GCA_046052505.1). Taxonomy (GTDB): domain Bacteria; phylum Bacteroidota; class Bacteroidia; order Chitinophagales; family Chitinophagaceae; genus JJ008. The sequence continues at coordinate 5,090 of JBJOMF010000185.1, forward strand.
TGTCATCGAAGAGGAACGTGAAGTTCGAGGACCCGTCGCCCGGGGTGCCCAGATCGAAGATCAGCACCACACGGTCGTAGCTGTTTCCCGTGTTGATGCCTGTATAGTCGAAAACCAGGTCTTCCCAGTTATTGGCCATGGAGATCACTACCTCTTTTTCATAGTTGAGTCCGGAGTTTGCTGAATTTTCTACTTTCAGCAGCACCTTGGCACCTGCGCGCGGGGAGTACACTTTCATCCGGAATACCTTGTTGGAAAAGTCCATCGGACCAGATAGGGTCAGGAAACTTCCGCCCCAGGGCTGACCCGGATTCTTCACCATCCGAGCCACACGGGCGCTGGTGTTGATCCCGTTGGGTTGTGGATTGTTGATCACGGTCACCTGACCGCCGTCGAAATCGAACCAGTTGTAGTTGGTCGTCGTGGATTCGAAATCAAGGGGCAGGTTGAGTGGCAGACTGGCCACCAGTTCAAAGTCGTCCATCAGGAAAGTGAAATTGGAAGAGCCGTCACCGACCGTACCGTTATCGAAGATGACGACGATACGGTTGTAATTCTGTGCGGTATTGATGGTGCGGTAGTCGAAATACAGATACTCCCAGGTATTGGCCAGGGTGGTGGTCACTTCCTTCTCGAAGTTCTGTGCGGGATTGCCTGAGTTCTCCACTTTCAGCAGCATGCGGGCACCAGCGCGGGGCGAAAACACTTTTACGCGGAAGATCTTATTGGTACTGAAGTCGATATTGCTGCTGAGGGTGATGAAACTGCCGCCCCAGGGCTGGCCGGCATTTTTTACCATCCGGGCCACTTTGGTGCTGGTATTGATACCGCCCGGGTTGGGGTTATTGATCACGGTCGTGCTGCCGCCGTCGAAATTGAACCAGCCGTAATTGATGGTAGCCGACTGGAAAGTGAGCGGCAACAGGATCGGGTCAACGATGGTTACCGGCACTGTACGCTCCGCAGTGGCAGCACCGCCACTCAGGGCCACCACCCGTACGTTGTAGGTACCGGTTGCAGCGTAGATGCGGGAAACGGTCTGCCCTTCAAGGAAACTAACGGGTACTTCGTTGGGCACGTCGCCGAAATACACCCGAAAATTGGTCTCGTACAGGGCGCTGGCAGAAACGTTGACCTTGAAGTTGTTTGCCGGATCGATCGCCACGGTCACCTGCAGGTTTTCCGGAGCCCGAAACGTGACCGTAAGCTGCTGAGTGAGCTCTTTGGTCTTTCCGTTCACCGAATACGCAACGATGCGGACATTGTAAACTCCTTCGGGGTATACATGCGTGGTATTTTTCCCGGCATCAACCTTGGCAGGGGTGGCCGGCCCATGGCCATAATACACGTCATATTTGACCGCACCAACCCCGTTAGGGGTAATGGTAACCAGTCCGGAATTGTCCTGTGTGATCTCAAAGAGCACGGACAGCGAGTCGGGCCCGTTGGCGGCGGCCACGAAGGCCACGTCTTCGTTCTTTTCCTTTGTACAACTCTGGGCGATGAACGCGACCAGGAACAAAAGGGTCAGGTATTTCATATAGCGCATAACGTACGTTTTAAAAGATTAATAACCGGCATTTTGAGAGATCGAGGAGATATCCACCTCCGCCTGAGGGATCGGAAATACCTCGTGTTTCCCGGCTTGGAAACCGGTGATCTTGGTAACGGCCTCTCCGGTACGTACCAGATCGAAGAACCGCTCTCCTTCCATGGCCAGTTCCAGCCGGCGCTCATTCCAGATGGCCTGGCGCAGGGCGGTACCGGTCGCGGTTATATTGTGCAGGTTGTCGCCAAAAGCACGCATCCGTATCATATTGACGTATTGCAGGGCCTTCGTATCATTCGGTGTCGTAGCGCGGTTGAAGGCCTCGGCCGCCATCAGGAGCACATCGGCATAGCGAATCGCACGGTAGTTATTCTTGTAATTGAGCTCCACCTGGCCGGAAGTCTCACCTTTGCGCGGGTGGTATTTTTGATTGTACAAGCCCGTATTCTTATAGGGAGCCACCAGATAGGTGATACCGAAACTGGGATTGGCGGTCTTGTATGCCTCAATGTCGAGGATGGCTATGCTCTTGCGTTGGTCACCGGCCTCGAAGGCGTTCGAAAGGCTGGCCGTGGGCAGATCGAAGCTCCAGCCGGAGGCATAGGGCATATTGGCGTTACCATTCAGGCCGCGAACACCCACCATTTGCACGGCGAAATTGCCCTGGCCGCGGTTGGGACCCGACCAGTTGTAGTAGG
>JBJOMF010000186.1:0-7633 GCA_046052505.1 Bacteroidota bacterium
CGTTTCTGGAAGCGCCAGCCCGCTTCACCAATAAAGTCGGGGGTACTGTCCTGGTAAATCAGGTGGGGTGGGGTGGTCTGATTTTAGGGAGGATCGATTTTGAATTTACCAAATTTTCAGGGAAAAAAATGGTCAAAAATTTTAATCTACCGGTTTCCCCAAAAACCGATGTGTAAAAATTTTTTTTTAAAGTAGAATTGTTGATATTCGCTCCCCGCCACTCGATTATTCATGAGGTGAACGGCCGGATGTTTTCAGGGGCGGATTCGAGGATACTACCATTCGTTAGACCGATATAAACTGCTTGAATTTCTGATGGAGAAGAATGCGGAAAAGATCTGGACCAACTGCTTAAAGATCATCAAGGATATCGTTGAGTGGCAACATTACAAGACCTGGTTCGAACCCATCAAACCGGTCTCACTGAAAAACAATGTTCTAGTCATCCAGGTTCCCAGCCAGTTCTTCTTTGAGTATCTCGAAGAGCATTACGTAAACCTGTTGGCCAAGACGCTCAAGCGGGAGCTGGGTAAGGAGGCCCGTCTCGAATATCGGATCATGGTCGACAGCGGAAACAGCAAGAACAAGCCGGTTACCATGGACGTGAGCGGCCAGGGGTTCAAGACCTTTTCCAACAATGAGATGGATTTTCCGCTGGTCATAAATAATCCGGTCAAGAATCCATTCGTGATTCCGGGTCTGAAGAAGATGCAGATCGACCCGCAGCTGAATCATATATATACATTCGAGAATTTCGTGGAGGGAGACTGCAACCGGGTGGCCCGACGGGCGGGCAAGACCGTGGCCGAGAAGCCCGGCGCCAACTCGTTCAACCCCCTGGTCATCTACGGAGGAACTGGTCTGGGAAAGACCCATCTGGCGCAGGCAATCGGGAACGAGGTCAAGCGGTTGCATCCCAACAAAGTGGTCCTGTACGTGAGCTCAGAGAAGTTCATCAACCAGTTCATGGACCATAGCCGGAATAATGCCATCAACGATTTTATCCATTTCTACCAGCTGATCGATGTACTGATCCTGGATGACGTGCAATTCTTCGCAAAGGCCGAAAAGTCTCAAGATGCCTTTTTTGCCATTTTCAACCACTTGCACCAGTCGCATAAGCAGCTGGTACTGACCTCCGACAAGTCACCCAAGGACCTCGAAGGGGTACAGGAGCGTCTGTTGAGCCGTTTCCGCTGGGGGCTGAGTGCCGATCTTCAGATGCCGGAATACGAGACCCGGATCGAGATCCTGGAGAAAAAGATGAAAAATGACGGTCTGGAAATGCCCAAAGAGGTCGTAAAGTACATCGCCTATAACCTGAACAACAATATCCGGGAATTGGAAGGGGCGCTCATTTCGCTGTTGGCGCAGTCCTCACTCAACCGTCGGGAGATCGATCTGGACCTGGCCAAGAAGGTACTTCGGAACTTCGTGAAGTCATCCAGCAAGGAGATCACGATCGAGACCATTCAAAAGATGGTTTGCGAATTCTTCGCTGTTCCCTATGACAAGCTGTTGCAGAAGACCCGAAAGCGTGAGGTGGTACAGGCCCGGCAGATCACCATGTACCTGGCTAAGGCCTTCACTAAAAATTCCCTGAAGACCATCGGAGAGCACTTCGGCGGTCGTGATCACACCACGGTCATCCATTCCTGCCAGACCGTCAAGGATCTGATGGATACTGACGGTATTTTCAGGGAAAACGTCCTGGAATTGCAGCAGAAAGTGCAGCTTGCGGCCATGTAGGCCTTTCATTTAGGTCATTTAGGAGCTTCTCATTATTTTTGCAGCCCCCTTTCAGCCGGTGAGGTGGATGAGTGGCTGAAATCAACGGTTTGCTAAACCGTCGTACGACCTTAAAGTTGTACCGAGGGTTCGAATCCCTCCCTCACCGCCAAAGCAATGAATGCCAGCGTCAGCTGGCGTTTTTGCTTTCGGAGCGGGGCAAGCTTGCTTGCCCGAGCGCAGGAAGCTAAAACGTATAGCTCGCCCTGCGAGCGGGCATTCATTGCTTTGTAGCCCCCTCTAAGGGATCACCGCAGGTAATCCTTGCTTGCCCGAGCGCAGAAAGCTAAAACGCATAGCTCGCCCTGCGAGCGGGCATTCATTGCTTTGTAGCCCCCTCTGGGGGATCACCGCAGGAAAATTTAGGGGGTCCTATAGGTTCGTGAATAGCGGTCAGCACTCCTTTGACCGAGGTTGAGTAAGGGCGCTTTTTAATGATGCTCAACCGGCCGCCAGGGGTGAATATACCCACTGCCCGGTATGAGGCATCGGAAAATCCGTCTTATCTTGCTATGGAACAAAAGTTGAAACATGAAGAAATCAATCATCTTAGCGCTTTCCGGAGTCCTGGCTTTCACCATGGTCCGGTCTCAGAATTTTCCGGGTACGAAATGCACAGCGGCTATGGGAGAGGCCCTTTACAGCTCCCGGGAAGATACCACCCGTCCAAGGGGTATGGCCGACAATTACCGAACCTGGGAGCCTGGATCGACCCTGCAGGTCAAGTTCATGCCCGGGGGCAGCCGTAACCTTCGTGAGAAAGTGATACTCTATGCAAAAGAGTGGGAAAAATATGCCAATGTCAAGTTCAATTTCGTTCCCGACAATACCGGGTTTACTCACATCCGTATCAAACTGGGTCGGGGCCGCGGCCACAACTCGGCCGTAGGCACCGAAGCCAATTTCCGCAGCCAGACCGATCAGACCATGAATTTAGATACCCTGTTCTTTACCGATCAGGAATACTATCTGGCCAAGGTTAAAGCCAAGAAGATCCCGCCGCCATACACGCTGGACCTGCTCATGCAGGAGATCCGGCTCGATCCGAACCGATGGAACCTTCCCGAGATGAAACGGGTGGTCATGCATGAGTTCGGGCATGCCCTCGGGTTGCTCCACGAACAAAGCTATCCCGATGCGGTGAACTGGAAGCGTACGGACTCCATTTACCAGTATTACTGGGAAACGCAGGGCTGGAACAAGGAACAGGTAGACTTCAACGTATTCGAAGTTGGAAGCCAGTTCTATACCAACGGAACGCAGTATGACCCCAAGTCTATCATGCATTATTCCATCAATCCCTGGGAGACATTGGACGGGTATTCCGTGAAAAACAATTTCGAGCTTTCTACAGGTGACAAGGCCCTGATTGCGGCACTGTATCCCCGTCCGAATTCGGCTACCGCCCGCGTCGTTCCAAAGGTCGAAATTTCGAGTTTCACCAATCTGGACGTGCGCTTCGATCCCATCCGGCAGGGATTGGTCATCAAGCCGGCTTTCGACCTCAAGACGAACGCGAAACTGGGAGAGGTCTATTTCGTAGCCCGTTTGGCTAACGAGAACGGGTATTATTACCAAACGGCCAATCAATATTTCAACTGGGGCGGGGCTCTCGCCGTATACCGGAAGGTGAACCTGTTACCGAATACCCGGATCTCGTACAATAAACCGGGCAAAACGACGTATGAATTGTTCTTCCCCTTCAAGATGTTTCCGGAACTCTACGGACAGCGGGTACGGGTGGCCTTTGCCGTTTACCTGGACGATGTGGTCAATAACCAGATGGACAAACTGATGTACTTCTCTGCTACCAATGCCCTCAGTATCCCGCAGCGGGCCCTTTGAAATCGTATTGCTAACGGCCGGACGATCCGATCGTCCGGCCGTTCTTTTTGCGTCCATGTCGGTAAATAAAAAAACCGGGCAGTGCCCGGTTTCAATTTCGCGGATATAGTGGTGATCAGTTGTTAGTTTTTTGAACCGGTGCCGGGCCGAAACCACCATTGGTTGTAGCGGCAGGCTTTTTCTCCGTTGCGGCCTGAGGCTGCGGCTGTTCGGAGGGCTTTTTCCCACCTTTCTGGGCGTCATACGCTTCCTGGGTCAGAACTTCACCGGTGATCTGAACCGTCTTGGGCTGGTCGACTCCGGCGATCTTGATATAGACATCCTTGGTAAAGACGCCCACGGCAGCGGCATTGTACTGTACTTTCAGCTTGGCACTGGTGCCGGGAAGGATCGGGTCAACGATGCGCTCCGGAGTGGTGCATCCGCAGCTCGCCCAAGAATTCTCCACGACTACTGGCGCATTGGAGATATTCTTGATCTCAAAAGCGTAGTTAACGGGCGTGTTCTGCACGATCTTTCCGAAATCATGCTTCTCAGCATTCATTTTGATCATTTCATCGGCTTTGTTCTGTGCCTGCGCACCCAAGGCGAACACGGTAGCCATGGTGAGTACTAGGATCTTCTTCATGGTTGTTTTTTTTATTAGAATGTTTGTTTTTTAAGCAAGTTTACGGCCGCATTGGCAGGGGCAGACCCTTCCGGCGCCTTCCATACATCTCCCTTGATCGTCAGGATCTGTGATTTGGAGGTTTGATAGATCAGGGTGATCGTTTTTTCGAAATGACCGGCAGCTGCCGCATTGAATCCCACTTTTACGCGGGATGAGCCACCCGGAGCGATCGGATCCCGGCTCCATTCCGGCGTCGTGCATCCGCAACTCACCTGCACATCGTCCAGCTTCAGGGGGTCCGTGCCGGTATTCTGCAGGGTGAAAAAATGGTAGACCGGTTTACCCTGGGGGATGCTGCCAAAGTCATGGGAGATCTCTTTGACTTGCAGGGGCTCCTTGGGCACCGTGGGCTCCTGGGCACCGGCCGTCAGGCCGAAGGCCAGGGCGATCATATAAAACAAAAATTTCCTCATAGGTCGTTCCTTGGAGTCAAAAGTACGTGAAAGATGCTAAAAATGCCAGTGGGGTTGCAGTGGCCCAACCCATTTTGCCCCAGCCCGGACTTTGGCGGCCATTCTCCCTATTTTTGCCTCATGCAGGAGCATCCTTCACCCCTTCCAAGCAACGATCCCGTCCCCGAGGGGCCGGTCTCATTTGACCGTTTCCGGGCGGAGGTATTGGCCGATTTCCGTACCGCCTGCATCAGCAGGGAGACCAGCCTACTGGGTCGCAAGGAGGTGCTGAGCGGCAAGGCCAAGTTCGGCATATTCGGTGACGGTAAGGAAGTGGCCCAACTGGCCATGGCCAAGTTCTTCCGGCCCGGTGATTTCCGCAGCGGGTACTATCGCGATCAGACCTTTATGTTCGCCACCGGTCTGGCCACGGTCGAGCAATTCTTTTCACAGCTCTATGCCGATCCCGATCTGGCCCACGACCCTTTCAGCGCCGGTCGACAGATGAATGCACATTTTGCCACGCGAATGGTAGATGATAACGGGGATTGGCTGCCGCTGGCTCGTTTGAAGAACGTATCGAGCGATGTCGCTCCTACTGGTGGGCAAATGCCCCGTGCCCTGGGTCTGGCTTTTGCTTCCAAGGCATTCCGTGAGATCGGGCAGCTCCAGGCGTACCCGGATCTTTCAGATAATGGCAACGAAGTCTGCTTCGCCACGATCGGTGATGCTTCCACCAGCGAAGGACATTTTTGGGAGGCCATCAATGCCGCTGGCGTCATGCAAGTGCCGCTGGCTGTATTCGTTTGGGACAATGGTTATGGTATCTCCGTCCCAAAAGAGTATCAGACCACCAAGGCGTCCGTGTCGGAGGCCCTGATGGGCATGCAGAAAACGGCCGGTTCGAACGGGATACGGATCTGGTGTGTCAAAGGCTGGGATTATGCCGGCATGTGCGAGGCCTTCGAGGAAGGCATCCGCCTGGCACGGGAAACCCATACTCCCGTGCTGTTCCATGTGGAAGAGATCACACAGCCTCAGGGGCATTCCACCTCCGGGAGTCATGAGCGCTATAAATCCCCCGAGCGTCTCCAGTGGGAGCGGGAGTGGGACGGGATCCTGAAAATGAGGGAATGGATGGTCTCGAACGCGCTGGCCACCGATGCCGAGTTGGATCAGGTATCCGAAGCGGCACGGGAGGAAGTGCGGCAGGCCAGGCGAGACGCCTGGGACAAATTCATCGCTCCCATACGGGCCCAGGTTCTTCGTGTGAAAGAGTTGTCGCAACCGCTAGCAGGCGCCTTGCCCGAAAAGGCCCATGCGATCGAGCAGGCCGTGGCGGCGCTGCAAGCCATCCGGGAACCCTTGCGGCGGGATGTATTGAAGACCTTGCATACGCTCGTCCGCTTGACCGGTACCCATGATGCCGCATTCTGGTTGCGGGATTATTACCAAGAGCTACGTAAGGAAGGCAACGACCAGTACAATACCCATCTGTATCAGGAGGGTCCCCGTTCGGCACTTGCCGTGACCGAAGTAAAGGCAACATGGGATGCCGATGTGCCACCGATCAACGGATCCGAGGTGCTTAACCGTTATTTCGATGAACTCTTCACGCATCACCCGAAGGTGATGGCCTTTGGCGAGGATCTCGGTCGCATCGGTGATGTGAACCAGGGGTTCAGCGGATTGCAGCAAAAGCACGGTGCGGCACGCATTTTCGATACAGGCATCCGCGAATTGACCATCATCGGTCAGGGGATCGGCCTGGCCATGCGGGGTCTTCGCCCGATCGCTGAGATCCAATATCTCGACTACCTGCTGTTCGGGCTTCAGCCGCTGAGTGATGATGTGGCGACCCTTCACTACCGCAGTGCCGGAACACAAAGCTGTCCGCTGATCGTACGGACCCGGGGACACCGATTAGAAGGAATCTGGCACAGCGGTTCGCCGATGGGTGTGATCGTCAATGCCCTTCGTGGCATGTTCATTTGTGTGCCCCGCAACATGACCCAGGCCGTTGGCATGTACAATACCCTGCTCCAAGGCAACGACCCCGGACTGGTGGTGGAATGCCTCAACGGATACCGGCTGAAAGAGATACCTCCTTCCAACCTGCTTTCCTACACGGTTCCCCTTGGTATCCCGGAGGTCATTCGTGAAGGCAGTGACCTGACGCTGGTATCCTATGGTTCCACACTGCGAATCATACAGGAAGCCGCGGCGGAGCTGGCGCAGGAGGGCATCTCTTGCGAGATCGTGGATGTTCAGACCCTGCTACCCTTCGATCGTACGCACCAGATCCTGGAGTCATTGAAAAAGACCAGTCGGATCGCTTTTATCGATGAAGATGTGCCCGGCGGAGCTGCGGCTTTCATGTTCAATCAGGTCATGGAAGTTCAGGGCGGGTATCGTTACCTGGATGTGGCTCCCCGCACGCTGACCGCTAAAGCACACCGGCCGGCTTATGGCAGTGACGGGGATTATTTCAGCAAGCCCAACGTGGAGGATGTCATCGATCTGGTACGGAGTATGATGGCAGAGTGATGCCCTTTGGGTTTACAATCATATCCATGCGTTTATATCCTGTCCTTTGTATTCTGATCGCTTTCGGATCCTCGTGTTCGTCCGCAGCCCAACGGCAAACCGGGAACATGCCTGCCGTACCCACTTTCATAGAGACCGCAGCCGTTCATTCTGTCATGGTATTCGACGGAAGCCGCTACGGCGGTACAGCGCGCATGCTCGCACCCGGGCGGTATGCCCTTCGATCCGCTGCTGAATTCAATGAATGCATCTCCTCCCTGAAAATACCAGCAGGTATCGGGGTATTGCTGTATGAGCATGCCGGTGTCGCGGGCGGATATGGCCGCTATACGGACCTGCTCGAGGATTGTCCCGATCTCTCGGTCTATGGTATGGAAGATGTGGTTTCTTA
>JBJOMF010000187.1:0-12755 GCA_046052505.1 Bacteroidota bacterium
AAACAGCACGCCGAAACTGACGATGCCCCCTGACCTGCTGTATCAAGTGGCCCTGACCCTGGTGCCCCATATCGGCCCCGTACAGGCCCGCATCTTACTGCAACATGCCGAACCCGAGGAGTTGTTCCATGCGAAGAAACATTTTCTGGAAAAGATCGATGGCATCGGGCCCGTACGGGCCTCCGCCATCAGGAACTTCCGGGATTTCAAACGGGCCGAATCCGAGATCCGGTTCATAGAACGCTTCCGGATCCGACCCCTGTTCATTACAGCATCCGATTACCCCCGTAGATTACTGCACTGCCCGGATGCACCCACCTTGTTATATTATCGGGGAACCGCCGACCTGAATGCACCCCGCATCCTGGCCCTCGTCGGAACCCGCAGACCCTCAGAATACGGAAGACGATGCACAGAAAATCTACTCGGGGCATTGCATTCGGCAGGGATCACGGTGATCAGCGGATTGGCACTGGGCATCGATGCCATGGCCCACCGGCTGGCACTCTATCACCAACTGCCCACAGTAGCGGTACTGGCACACGGGCTGGACCGTCTGTACCCGGCGGAACATAATGGACTGGCCAAGGAACTGCTGCGCAACAGAGGGGGGTTGCTCACCGAATTCAGAAGCGGCACCGAACCCGACAAACACCACTTCCCCAGCCGCAACAGGATCGTTGCCGGCCTATGCGATGCAACGGTAGTGGTGGAAACGGGAGAAAAAGGAGGCAGCATGATCACGGCGGATCTGGCGAACGACTACCATCGCGAAGTATTCGCGGTACCCGGCCGGATCACCGACCAACGAAGTGCGGGATGTAATCTGCTGATCCGGACAAATCGGGCCCAGCTGCTGGACAACCCTGAAAGCCTGAAGGAGCAGCTTGGCTGGTTGGAAAGAACAGGGGGACCTCACGTATGGCAACAGGAACTGTTCCCAACGTTGAATATGCAATCGGAAGGGATTTCCTCCATACTCCAACGAAGAGGCGCCCTGCACGTTGATGAGCTGCAGGCAGAAACCAACCTTAGCGGCAGCGCGTTGGCCGCCGCCCTGCTTGAACTTGAATTAGCAGGACGCATCGTATCTTTACCGGGAAAAATGTATCGGCTGTCCTGAACCGTATTTCCCCACGAACCGAGTCGGATCCGATACGTGATAAACCTGCCTGATGAAAATGGACCGGTGGCTGTACCTAAGGGCTCTTTCCGTTCTTCTCGCACTGATCCCGGTTTCCGGATGGACGCAACTCTGCACGAATCTTGGGCAAACCCCCTCCACGGCCTTTCCAGTCTGCGCCACCACCACATTCCGCCAATCCACCGTGCCCCTGTGCAGCACAAATGACATATACGTTCCGGGATGTACCGGCACCGGCGCCAATTACCAGAACAAAAATCCCTATTTCTATAAATTCACCTGCTACGTGGCCGGTACGCTGGCTTTCGTCATTACCCCGCTGCAGCCCAATGAAGATTACGATTGGCAACTATGGGACATTACCGGAAGGGATCCGAATGAGATCTTTACCGTGCCCTCCCTGGTTGTCACGGGCAACTGGTCGGGAACCTATGGTCCGACCGGCGCCTCCGCATCCGGAGTAAACCGGATACAGTGCGCATCCGATCCCGCAGCGAACGAACCCGCATTTGCCGCGATGCCCACCCTGGTCGCAGGCCATGTATACCTGCTGATGGTTAGCCACTTTACCGATGGACAAGGCGGATATGACCTGTCATTCGCCGGGGGAACGGCCGTGATCGCCGATCCGACCCTTCCCAAGACCTCAGCCGTGAGCACGAGCTGCGATGGAACTAAGGTCACACTGAAACTGAACAAGAAAGTACGCTGCAACACCGCCTCGGCTTCCGGCTCCGAATTCAGTATCGATCCCGCGGTGGCGACCATCACCGCGTCGGCCACGGATTCCTGTGGCTTCGGATTCGACTTCGATGAGATCACACTGACCCTTTCCACCCCGCTTCCCAACGGCACCTATGATCTGGTGATCGGGAATGGCACGGACGGAAACACCCTGCGCGACAATTGCGATAATGCCATTCCGGTAGGCGAACGCATCGCATTCACCTACGCGGCCCCCGTACCCATACGGGCCGACAGCATCGGCCGGGTCCCCTGCGCACCCGATTCGATAAGGGTGTACTATCCAAAAAAGATCCGCTGCAGCACGATCTCCGCAAATGGCTCCGATTTCACCCTGAATGGCCCGACCCCCGTCACAGTTTCCGGCGCCGCCGGATCATGCACCAACGATGAAAGTGACTTCATCGTCGTTCGCTTCTCCGCACCGATACAGACCAAGGGAACCTACACTCTGACCATACAACCGGGCATCGACGGAAGCCCGATCTTCGATGCCTGCGGGCAGCCCATCCAACCCCAAACACTCCGCTTCAACACCGTCGATACGGTCCACGCGGGCTTCCAATACCGATTGCTGAACGGCTGCATCCGGGATACGCTGCTGTTCTCGCACGACGGCGCAAACGACGTGAACAGCTGGACCTGGAATTTCAACAATCTGCCGCCCGTGACCACACAAAACCACCAGATCGTATTCCCCTCCTCCAGCACCAATACCGTCCAACTGATCGTCAGCAACGGCACCTGCACGGATACGGCAGTGCAGACCATTACGCTGAACAACGAAGTGCGGGCTGTGTTCGAAGCGGAGAAGGTCCTTTGCCCGGAAGACCCCCTGCGGGTGACCAATCGAAGTGTTGGTGCGATCGACACCTACCGCTGGTCATATGACGTGGTCGGCAGCAGTACCCTGAAAGACCCCCCTCCCTTCCGCTTCCCGATACTGAACCGGGAGGCCTTCTACACAGTTCGGCTGGTAGTGACCAACCAGACCCTGGGCTGCAGCGATTCGGCACGGCTGACCCTGACTGTACTAGACCACTGCCGGATCGACGTGCCCACCGCCTTCACTCCAAATAATGATGGCCGCAACGACCTGTTCCGGCCGCACAATGCCCTCAAAGCCGTGAATTATGATTTCCGCATTTTCAACCGATGGGGTCAACCGGTATTCCTGTCGAGCGACTGGACCCAGGGATGGGATGGCCGACTGAACGGCATACTCCAAAGTACGGGCGTATATGTGTGGATGTTGCGTTATACGGACCGGGATTCCGGTGAAAAAGTATTCCGCAAAGGCACCGTTACCCTCATCCGCTGACCCGCAGCCGAAAATTTCATTTGGCCTGTATTTTTCAGCCCGCCTATCTTTGCACATGGCGACAAGGAAATCTCCCCGCAAAAACACTCCTGCAAAATTTTTTGGTGAAGGGCTCACCTTCGATGATGTCCTGCTGGTACCCGGCTACAGCCAGGTGCTTCCCCGGGACGTGACCATTCGCACCCAACTCACCCGCGACCTTACGCTGAATGTGCCGTTGTTGTCCGCAGCCATGGACACCGTGACCGAAGCTTCATTGGCAACGGCCCTGGCCCGGGAGGGTGGGCTCGGCATACTGCATAAGAACATGAGCATCGAAAAACAAGCCGAACAGGTTCGCAAGGTGAAGCGGAGCGAGAGCGGTCTTATCATCGACCCGGTCACGCTGCGGGAAAATGCAACGATCGGCGATGCCCTGCGCCTGATGCGCGAAAACCGGATCGGCGGCATCCCCATCGTTGATCGAAACGGGATCCTGGTGGGCATACTCACCAACCGCGACCTGCGCTTCGAGGACGATCCCCGGCGCAAGGTGAGCGAGGTGATGACCAAGGAAAACTTGTACGTGGCCCCGGAAGGGACGGACCTGAAAAAAGCAGAGCAACTATTCAAAAAGACCAAGGTCGAAAAGCTGCCCATCGTGAACAAACAGGGCAAACTGACCGGCCTATTCACCTTCAGCGATATCCTGAAACTGAAAAGTCATCCCAACGCAGTGAAGGACGGATTCGGCCGGTTACTCGTGGGCGCAGGTGTGGGCATCACCAACGACCTGCTCGATCGTGTCCACGCCCTGCAACAGGTAGGGGTGGACGTCGTGGCACTCGACAGCGCCCACGGTCACAGCAGGGGTGTGATCAACGCCCTGAAAAGCGTGAAAAAGAATTTCAAGAACCTGCGGGTCATCGCAGGTAATGTAGGTACGGCGGAAGGGGCGAAATCCCTGGCCGATGCGGGCGCGGATGCAGTGAAAGTGGGCATTGGTCCGGGATCCATCTGTACCACCCGCATCGTGGCCGGCGCAGGCGTACCGCAACTCACCGCGATCATGGAAGCGGCAGCGGTCCTGAAACCCCGCAATATCCCCGTGATTGCCGACGGCGGTATCCGCTACACCGGCGATATGGTCAAAGCCCTGGCAGCAGGCGCCAACTGTGTCATGATGGGCAGCATCTTCGCCGGTACCGAGGAAAGTCCGGGAGAGACCATTATTTATGAAGGACGCAAATTCAAAGAATACCGCGGCATGGGCTCACTCGGCGCTATGGCCACAGGGAGCAGCGACCGGTATTTTCAGGACGTGGAAGAGGATGTGAAAAAGTTCGTTCCCGAAGGTATCGAGGGCCGCGTGGCCTACAAGGGATTGCTGAAAGAAGTGGTCTACCAGTTCACCGGAGGCCTCCGTGCCGGCATGGGCTATTGCGGTGCAGCGACCATCGATGCATTGCAACAGGCCCGCTTTGTCAAGATCACCAACGCCGGCATGCATGAAAGCCATGCACATGATATCGATATTACCAAGGAAGCCCCGAACTACAGCCGGCGCTGACCACATAAGCTATCCAAAGGTTCGTAACACTTTGCCCACCGTGAACAACCGCACCCGAATATGGCCCATGGCCCTGATGGCCACATGGATTTTGTCGGTGACCGACCCGGCCAGGGCGCAAACCGACAGCTCCCAAAATTGTCCCTTGCGGATCAGCCTGCTCACCTGCACGCCTGGCAGCGAGCTGTACTCCACGTTCGGCCACAGCGCCTTCTGGGTACAGGACAGCCGCGACGGATCCGACCGTATCTTTAATTTCGGGACGTTCGATTTCAACGATCCGAACTTCTACCAGAAGTTCATCCGCGGGAAACTGCTTTATTTCTTATCCATCGACGCGTTCGAGGATTTCACATACCAGTATCGGATGGAACGCCGCGGCATCACCGAACAGGTTCTGAACCTGGACTGCCGGCAACAAACCCGCTTGCTCGCCGCCCTGACAGAAAATGCAATGGAGGAGAACCGATACTACAAGTATGATTTTCAATACGACAACTGCACGACCCGTCTGCGCGACCTCCTGGAACGACTCCTTGGCGATTCACTATCGATACCCGCATTGCTTCCGAACAGGACACGGAGCTTCCGCAATCTGATCCATGAATACCTGACCCGTGGCGGGCAGGACTGGAGCCGGTTTGGCATCGATCTGCTTTTGGGAAGCCCGCTGGACCGCAAGGTAGACGACCGCAGCGCACAGTTCCTGCCCGATTACCTGTTGCTGGCACTTGACAGCAGCCGAAACGGTACCCAACCCCTCGTGAGCTCGAAAACGGTGATACTGGAACGAACCGGGTCCGACCAGACAGCGGGGCTGCTTACACCGTTCCGGGTTTTCCTTGTACTATTCCTTATTATTGCCCTGCTTTCCTTTCTGCCGGCAGCACAGCGCTTCCTCAGCTTTTTTGATCCGGTATTTTTTATGCTGACAGGCCTCCTCGGATGGCTGCTGCTGTTCATGTGGTTCTTTACCGATCACCAGGCCTGCCGCTGGAACCTGAACCTGGCCTGGGCGTTCCCGCTTCATCTCATCGCTGGGATCCGGATGCGTAAATACCCCTTGAACAACTATTTTTTCGTGACGATCATTCTTCTCCTGCTGGTGTTCATCGCATCACTATTTCTGCAGCAGCTGAACCCGGCCTTCTACCCGATCGCTGGGATCCTGTTGCTTCGCTCCATTCAACGGATCCGCCCTATCCACCGGCGGGGCAGTCCGAAAGGGCCTGCAGCCGCCCCATAGCCGATCGCCCGAACCCCGTTCAAGACCCCACCTTTCAGGATATAGCATGAAACCGATGATCCGGAACGGTGAACGAAAACAGCCTGCCGTATCAACGGATTCGGGCAATCCGTTGTACTCGTTCATGGCTTGGAACGAAGGGCTGAGCCGTCTCCCTAAAAAATCGTATTTTCACATATTGATCCGTTCCGGACACATGGGCATGCTGGAGGAACCGGAGGGGTCGGCCCGCATTCTGAGATCCGTTGTTGGAAAGACCGTGAAAAGTCGCTTACCCATTTAATGAAACGCTGCCTGCTCATCCTGATCGTTGCGTTATCCCTGGCCCAGGAGTCCAGCGGCAACCACATAACCGGGGGAGAAATGTACTATACCCTCACCGGACAGTCTGGCAACAGCTACAATTACCACATCGTACTGAAGCTCTATCGGGATTGCAACTGTGTGAACTGCGCCGCCTTGGATGCCTCGGCTGTGATTGGTATTTTTGATAAGGGCACCGGTGTTTTCCTACTGCGCCGGGTGGTTCCCCGCGACCGCATCGTAACCCTTCAGCTGGGATCTCCCAACCCCTGCATCACCAATCCGCCGACAGTATGCTATCAGGTGGGATATTATGAATTTGATATTTCACTATCGGGATCCCCGGATGGCTATATCGTATCTTACCAACGATGCTGCCGCATCGCCGGGATCAATAACGTTTCCGGCTCCAGCTCCGTAGGCGCCACTTACACCGCTGAGATTCCGGGTACGACACCCGTGGCAAATGGCCCGGCCAACAACAGTGCACGCTTTGTGGGAGCCGATACGGTGATCGTTTGCGCCGATAACTTCTTTCAATACAGCTTTGCCGCAATCGACAATGATGGCGATGAGCTGAGCTACTCTTTCTGCAACGCTTATACGGGAGGAGCACCCGGTGCACCCGTACCCGATCCACCTGCGAACCCACCCTACATTCCCGTACCATACTCCGGTTCATACACCGGGGGCAGTCCGATGGGGCCTGGCGTTACACTCAATGCCACGACCGGTCTGATCACCGGTGTGGCCCCCGCGGCAGGTATCTATGTGGTAACGGTCTGTGTTACGGAAAGCCGGAATGGAGCCGTCATCGCCACCCAGCGAAAAGACCTGCAGATCAAGGTGGGCGACTGCGACATCGCACGGGCCCTGCTAAACCCACGCTCCACTACCTGCGACGGATTCACCATGACCTTTCAGAACGATGCGCCTCCCAGCCCCCTGATCAATTCCTATTTCTGGGATTTTGGGGTGGCCGCTGTTCAGAATGACACGTCGAATCTGGCGAACCCTTCCTTCACATTCCCTGATACGGGGATTTATGTCGTTAAACTGGTCACCAACCGAAACCAACCCTGCTCGGATTCGTCCACAACCTTGGTTCGGATCTACCCCGGGTTCTTCCCGGGATTCACCTTTACAGGGGGGTGCTTCCAGTCGCCCTACCGATTCACCGATACAACCCGGACCTTATATGGGGTGGTAGACAGCTGGCGGTGGGATTTTGGAGAACCCTCCGTTCTCAACGACACGTCTATCATTCGGAACCCACAATATACGTACCCGAGCCCGGGCCCCAGAACGGTACGCCTGATCGTCACCAACAGCAAAGGCTGTATCGATACTGCACAGGTGCCTATCACCGTTCTTGACAAACCCGCCATCACACTTGGCTTCCGAGACACCCTGGTATGCAAAAATGACCCGGTAACGCTCAATGCCAGCAGTACGGGTACATTCAGCTGGACACCGGTGATCAATATCACCAACCCCAACACATCCAATCCAACGGTCACACCACAAGGAACGACCTGGTATGTAGTGACCGTAGACGATAACGGTTGTTTGAATAAAGACTCCGTACAGGTCCGGGTCGTCGCTTCCGTATCCCTGCAGGCCATGAATGACACCACGATCTGCCGCGGCGATCCCATCCGGCTGCGGGTGACCTCCGACGGTATGTCGTAC
Source organism: Bacteroidota bacterium (assembly GCA_046052505.1). Classification (GTDB taxonomy): domain Bacteria; phylum Bacteroidota; class Bacteroidia; order Chitinophagales; family Chitinophagaceae; genus JJ008. Next base: position 8,000 of record JBJOMF010000187.1, read on the forward strand.
GCCTGGACACCGGCTGCCAACCTGAACGACCCGACCCTTCCCGACCCTATTGCCGTCACCACGTCCTTTACGCAATACGTAGTGGTCGCATCCGTGGGCAGCTGTTCGGCCCGTGACACCGTAGCGGTTAGGCCCGTGCCCTATCCCCGCTCCGATGCGGGGCCCGATGTGGCGATCTGTTACAACACCGCCGTTCAACTCAACGGAGGACTCGTGGGAAGCTCCTTCAGATGGGCCCCAACCCGGTACCTGAGCGATTCAACGATCCTGAACCCGGTGGTAACCCCTCCCCGTACCACAACGTACGTGCTGCAGGTTTTCGATACCTTAGGTTGCCCAAAACCCGGGCTCGATACAATCACCGTGACCGTGCAACCCAAGGTCCGCGCCTATGCGGGGAAAGATACCATCGTTGTGGTCGGACAGCCCCTACAGTTCAACGCCACCGGTGGAACCAACTACATCTGGAGTCCGCCGATCGGATTGAGCAGCACGACCATTTCGAATCCGATAGGAACCTACGGCCCTACCATCGATACCGTGCGATACAAAGTAGTCGTCTCCGATGCCGTCGGCTGTTTGGATTCGGCCTGGGTTACGGTACGGGTCTACAAGGTCAACCCGACGATTTTCGTTCCGACCGCCTTCACACCGAATAGTGACGGCCGCAACGATGTGGTAAGACCCATTGGGGTCGGCATCCGGCAGATCAATTATTTCGCACTCTATAACCGATGGGGCGAGCGGGTCTTTTACACCACTACGAACCGACAGGGATGGGACGGCCTCCTGAACGGCCGCCCCCAGGCCACCGGGGTCTATGTTTGGATGGTAAGCGCGATCGATTACCTGGGCAAACCGGTATTCCTCAAGGGCACCGTAACTTTGATCCGCTAACAGGTCCTGCGACCTGCATCCCTTCTGTACATTACCCCATTTGGAATCATGCCTAAAATCACGTTCATCACGGGAGCCACTTCCGGTTTCGGAAAGGCCTGTGCCTACCGCTTCGCATCCCACGGCTGCGATCTCATCCTAAACGGTCGGCGGGCCGACCGGCTGGAACAGATCGCACAGGACATTGAAAGCAAGTACAACGTAGCCGTTCTGACCCTGCCGTTCGACGTCCGTGATGAGAAAGCGGTAAAAGCCGCGGTCGGATCGATTCCCAATGACTGGAAGGAGGTTGAAGTGCTGATCAATAATGCCGGACTGGCGGTAGGACGTGATTTTTTCGAGGAGGCCGCCATCGACGACTGGGAACGGATGATCGATACCAATATCAAAGGATTCCTGTACGTAGCACATGCCCTGGCCCCCCTCATGACGGCCCGCGGCAGCGGACACATCATCAATATGGGCTCGATCGCAGGCAAAGAAGTCTATGAGAAAGGGAACGTATACTGCGCAACGAAATTCGCCGTGGACGCGCTGAGCCAGGGCATGCGGATCGACCTGCTTCGACACGGCATCAAGGTCACGTCCATCAACCCGGGTGCTGCGGAAACCGAATTCGCCCTGGTACGGTTCAAAGGGGATGCAGCTACCGCCAACAAGACCTATGAAGGCCTGAAACCGCTGACCGCAGAGGATGTGGCAGACATCGTTTACTATTGCACCACACTCCCGCCCCATGTTTGCATCAACGACCTGACGGTCACCTGCCTGCAGCAGGCCAGCGCGGTCTATTTTCACCGTACGAACCCCTGAGAACCTCGCACGGAAAGACAGCCCGTACGGCCACAAGAGTCCACTCATGGGAAACTGCCCCTGAACCAGGCGTATTTTTACGGGGAAAATGCCCTTTTTTCAGCAAAAAGGGGCACCCTTTTCACCCGCCTGCCCTTGAGCGATAGTACATTTATATCAGATTAAATCCGATATCAACCGAAAATCCATGAAAACCCGTCTCTTACTCCTTGCACTGCTAACAGCCGGTACCTTGGGAGCCCAGAACATCCGGCTGGAGACCTGCTCCAACAACCTCATGAACCATCAGGCCGACAGCTTGCGTCAGCTCTATGAAAAAGATGGCTACGAGCTGGTCCGCGAAGCCTCCATCAGCATGGAAAGCGAATATGAGATGCCGGTCGTAGTACCTCTGAACGAGGGAAACTGGTATCAGTTCGTATTCATCGGGGATAATTCCTCCCGCCTGTATGAGGTTCGGATGTACGACTGGCAGGAGCGCATGGTGATCTTTCGTCAGAAAAAGTGGGGGGATGTCGACGGTAACGTGATCAGCTATACCTACATCCCGAAATTCTCGGAGTACCACCTGATGAAGCCCGTTCAAGTGAACAAACAAAAGAAGCGGAACTTGTGCGGCTATGTGATGATGTTCAAGCGTGCCGGTGGCCCTACGGTCAGTGAGCCGGTAGCTGCACGAAAACCCTGATCACCCCATAAGAACGACATGCTTGAACCGGCCTCTGGCCGGTTTTTTTCGGTGTACTTATTGCGTCAGGGAGATGCGTACCTGCAGCCCGCCCCTCGTATTGGTGATCGGGAACGCATTGCTGATCTTGGGGATGCTCCGATTCTGCTCGAAATAGAGCTTCAGGCTGACCCGGTTATTGAGGACATAATCGATGGAGGGAGCAATGCGTATTACCTTCTGTCCGGCCGTTCCGAAGGAGGTACGCTGGTCCAGCTTGCTGTTGGCCGTGGCATCATCACGCAGGCTGAAGTCCATCCGGATGGTCACATCATTGTCCATTTTGATCTCCTTCTTTCCGAACTTGATATCGCGTATCAACGGCAGCCCCTTCTGGCGCCAGTTGAAGCCGAACGTGATCTCGGTAGAGCGGTTCTCCGCCAGCTGATAATCGATCAGGCTCAGGCTTAGCTGTCGTGTCTTCCTGTACTCGAAACGGGTGGACAACTGGTTCGTAAACGTGACATCGACCTCTATCAGCGGGTCGAAGGATTCCTGGATCGTGATGTTGGGTACCAGGAAGTAGGGAATGAAATTACCGGTCAGCGTATCACGGAACGACGGATAGCCCAGCCGCAGCGGATCGGCAAACAGCAGGGCGGTATTAAAACTGTTCATGCTGAATGTACTGTGATATCCGTGCCGGATACTGAAATTGGTGAAGATCTTGTCCAGTCCCGGCAAGCGTGACAATCCGTTGTAGGTAACAGTCCAGTTTGGCTTGGGCAGGATTCCCGAGAACGGATTGGCGCGGATATTGGGATTGCTGTTGCGTACCGTTTTCACACTCAGCGGGTCCTTGTTCGTATACGCAGCGATAAAGGCCGGAATCACCACATCCTGTGCATAGCGTCCGTAGCCTTTATAGAAAGACGGATCGTTGGGGTCGGCCACGCCACCCTGATAGGGATTCAGTCCGGACAGCTTGCGGGATATGATGGTTCGGTTGTTTTCAAAGGTCTTGAAGGTCTCTGAGATCACATTGGGGTCAAACTTGGTAAACAGGGTCTGGAACGAGATGTAACTCACCGTGAAACTTCCCAATGCATACGGATTGAGACGGGTCAGTCCCACATTGTCCACGGCACTGGTATCCTTATACAGTTCCGAATACTGCTTGTCGAAGGTCTTGTCAAGATTGATATCGATGTTGAAGTCGCGGAACGGACTCACCTGTGCAGTCAGGTTGAGCCGCTGATTGTATCGCTGCTGGATCATTCGTGTGACCAGCGTGTCGCGAGACAACAGCCCCCGGGATCCGAGACGATTGATCCAGTTGGTATCGGGCTGGTAGCCGAAGATGTACCTGAATCCGGGCTCCTTGCTTCGGGGATTGTAACCGATGATCCGGGTACTGTCCATATATCCGGGCAACGTACTTCCAAAATCCTCCGTGTATTGAACACCGATCCGCTTCACCGCGGTGAGGATGCGGGCGAAGAACTGGGTCACCTTACCCACTTCAGGTAACTGATTGGGATCCTTCTTTTCGCGTACCTTCTTTTCCTTCTTCACCTTGGGCTTTTTGATCCGGATGATCTTTCCCTTTTTATTCCGGATCGTATCGGGCTTTGCCATACCCGATTTTTCGGCCTGCGGTTGATCCATCCCGGGCACCTGCTGGGGCGGACCGGACGGGGTGGTCTCTTCCTTACCACCTTCTTTTTTATTCTTACCTGATCGTTTCTCCCCTCCTTTCTTGCCTTCCCCATCACCGGGATTCTTGGGTGGTGGCGGTATCGTATTATAAACGGCACGGAGGAAGCGGGAGCGGGTATAAAGTTCCTCGAACTTCAGCTCGCCGTTCAGGGTTCTCGTTTGGGTATTGGCCAGTGTATGCCCCAGATTCACTTCCGCGCTGCGTTCCAGCAGGGAGGCTGCCAGCCAATTGTATTTGGTATTGTAGCTGGCACGCAGGGAGGTCCAGCTCAGGAACGGTATCTTTTGCAACGGCAACGTATAGGTGAGCGTAAGTTCCTGCCTGTAATTGGTATTCCGACCGCCTTTGAATACGTTCTTCCGGACCGAATCTTTCTTCTCGCGGGTATCGATACGACCGAACGGCTCGTCGATGCGGGCGAAGTTGGTAGCGCTGAAGTCGATGTTGATCGACTGGGTCAATGGCCACTGGAGTATATAGTAACGGTCGAACGTGAAGTACTTGTTATAGGTCTCGGGGATCTTGTAGGGGCCGCCACCCACGTTGCGCAGTCTTGTGGCGCCGAATTGACGGAACAGATCGGCCCGTACCGCGATCTGAGAGGGTGCCGGATTAAAATTGAAGTCACGGATCAGCGCCAACCACGGGGAACCCGACTT
>JBJOMF010000188.1:0-20928 GCA_046052505.1 Bacteroidota bacterium
CCCCCCGCTTCACAACCCCCCGGAACGCCATTTATTGAGTTGCAGACCGTTGACAGCACCAATACCTATGCCCGTCAGCGGATTCAGGAGGGGCGGGCTGCAGATGGCATGGCCTTTTTTGCCCACGAGCAAACGGCCGGAAAAGGCCAGCGAGGCCAGTCTTGGGCCGGGGAACCCAAGATGAACATCGCCCTGAGCCTGGTTCTGAAGCCGACCTTCCTCAATCCAAACCATGCCTTCACGCTCAGCGCCTGTATCGCCGTTTCGGTCCGCAACCTCTTCGCCCGCTATGCCGGAGATGAAACCACCCTCAAATGGCCCAACGACCTATATTGGAAAGACCGAAAAGCCGGTGGCATCCTGATCGAATCGGTGATGCGGACCGCGGCAGCAGGTTGGGACTGGGCCATCGTTGGTATCGGCATCAATATCAACCAGACGGTATTCCCCGACTGGCTACCCAATCCCGTATCGCTGAAACAGATCACGGGGCGGACCTTCGAACCGGTGACCCTCGCCCGCGAACTTTGCATTGAAGTGGGTCAAAACTATGAGACCCTCCGTTCCGGAGGCGCTAATGCGCTGATCGAAACGTACAACCGACACCTTTATGCAATAGGACGGGTGGTTCGCCTGCGCAAAGGGAACCGCCATTTTCAAGCACTGATCAAAGGGGTCACAGGGGAAGGGGCCCTGCAGGTTGAACACGGCGTTGAAGAAACCTACCGCTTCGGCGAGGTACAGTGGGTCGTGGAACCCTGAGCGGTACAGCTTAACTCAATCCAGGGCCGTCAGGATCTCCTCAGCATGCTCACCGACCTTGGGCTTCCTGAAGATCGCACGGATGAAACCCCTCTCATCTATCACGAACGTGGTGCGGATCACCCCCTGGTAGCGTCGCCCATAGAGCATCTTCCAACCCCAAACCCCAAAGCGGTCCATCAGCTTGTGTTCGGTATCCGGTATGAGCCGGAAGGGCAACCCGTATTTGGCCGTGAACCGCTCATGGCGGGTTACCGGATCGGGGCTGACCCCGATGACCTCATACCCCTTTTTCAGCAGTACCGGATAATGATCCCGAAGGTTACATGCCTGACGGGTACACCCCGGGGTATCATCGGCAGGATAGAAATAGAGGATGATCTTTTTACCCCGAAGCGAGGATAGACTGATCGGTTTCCCCTGCCAGTCCCTTGCCCGAAATGACGGAGCCTTGTCCCCTTCATTGAGTTCTACTGCCATAGCATGTGGATTTGAATGAACGATCGGTACGCCTTATTTGGATTTACCCTTTTTACCTTTCTTGCCGCTTTTTTTACGGGGTGGCGGTGGGGTGTAAGGTGCTCTTCGGAACCACCACTGCCTTATGGTCTGATTGCCGGCCCAATCGTCCACGGTCACTTTCAGATGGTGGATCCCATACGGACAACGTTCATCGAACACATACACCCACTGACGGCCCTTGTCGTTCGTAAAGCGGATCCACTGACTGTCCAGTTCGGCCCGAAAGCTCCGGATGCCGAAATCATCCGTCGGACTGAGAACGATGCGGGTGGCTGGGCTCAGGTCCAACGTATCCTTCTTTCCTGATCCCAACGGTTCGATTCGGGGCGGTTCGACATCTGCCAGCACCTGGAAGGAACCGAACTCACCGAACCGGGCCGATACCCATTGTTCCTGCCACTGCGCTTTTCGGAAGCTGCTGCCCTTCGCGTCCCAGCGTCGGATCAGCAGTTTATCTTGCCAGGCTTCTGGCACCGGTCGTTCTAATCTGATACGGACCACGAGGTCCTCGTGAAGGGGGATGGAAGGGTCCCCGAAACGGAAAACAGGGGAGAATGCGGTCGGCCGAGGGTCCGGTTCGGACAGGAACCGGGGGGCTACCGTATCATACAACGCTCCTTCGGGAAGATAGACCTCGAAACCGGGGTGCTCGGATACATTGACCTGCGCGGGCAGGAAGCGGTCGCGGTTTGCGACCTGACCGACCCCGTGTACCAAGCTATCGGTCCGTTGCAACGCGAAACGAAGCACGGAATTGTTCCCGGCCGCATCCGATACTTCGATGGTCACGGGATGGGGAAGGGTATCAGAGAGCCGCAGTACGCCACCGTCCCGTAGGATCCGGATGCCGGGGCTTCTGTCACCGGGAAGAGGGGTGATCAACTGCAGATACGCCCCCCCCTGGTAGCGGTTGCGGTAGTCGATATGCGCATTGATGTAGGCGGTTTCGTCATAACCGAGGCTGTCCAGCGAAAAGGAGGATACCATCAACCCGTCGAGCAATACCCGGGCTGCATAGATCCCATTGGGGTTCTTTGACCCGCCCATGCGATCGATGGCCTGAATGGCCAAGCCGATACGGCTGTGGCCGGTACGTATCAGCGGTAGCTTGGGGATTATCCACCCGCTATCGGTTTGTCGCAGCGGATACAGCACCGGCTGCTGCTCGTAGATACTTCTCGATCGGTCGTAGAGTGCCAGCCGAAGTAACTGGGGAGGCTCCTTATCGCTCAACCCGAAATCGAACAGCAGCGGATTCAGTCTTTTTTCCGTTCGGGTATCCAGCACCTCAAAATGCAGGTGCGGGCCCTGCGACCCGCCCGTATTGCCGCTCCAGGCGATGAAGGCGCCGCCGGTCACAGGGAATTGGTCCGGGGTAAGGTCCAGTTCAAGTGCCCAGCTCTCCCGGCGATACTGCTCCGCGGTCACAAAGGCCTCCAGCTCGGGGAAAAAATCATTGAGATGGGCATAGAGGGTCGATAATCCGTTGGGATGACGGATGACCAGAAACCGGCCAAAACTCTTGGGTCGCACCCCTGCATGGGAGATGTAGCCATCGGCGGCGGCATGGACCGGAAGGTTCTCCTTTTGGTCCGTGCGCAAATCCAGGCCCATATGCCAATGGTCCGGCCGCAATTCGCCGAAGTTGGCGGACAAGGACAGGGGGATGTGCAGGGGGTTGCGGAAATAGTTCCGGTCGTATCGGAAAGGTTGTGCATCCGAACCACCGGTGTACAGGATGCCAAGGGTCAGTACGATGAGTCGCCGCAGCATGGACAGCCGGTTAAAGGTACGGAATCCGAGAGCGTAGTGCCGGAAAGCGGATTGGGGCGATGTTCGTATCTTTTCGTTCAAATGTCAATTCGTCGTCCGCTTTGGCTGATGCCCCTCTGCCTTGTTCTGTATGCCTGCCCGTTCGAATCGAACGTGCCCATGGAAACAGGACCGGTGGAACCCGTAGATTCCAGCCTCCTGGGCTACTGGTACGGGATCGTACGCGACGGGAGTGACTTCTTCGGGATCGAAGCCCTGGAGATCGGGCAAAAGAACGATTCGCAGTATGCCATCACCCGCTACGGCAAGGGGATCAAAGGAGATTTCATCCTGCCTGACACGGGTTACTTTACCGGTTTCATTTCGTACCTGAAAGGCAGAAGGTTCATGAATCTGGAAGGCTCCTTAATGCTAACCGTACCAGTCGGCCGAAAAAAGACGGAGATCCGAGAGCAGAAGATCTATTATGTGACGTCCATCGACCGGTCGAACGATACCCTGGACGTCCGGGCCGTGACGGAGCACTTTTCGACCCGCAAGACCTTCCGCGATCCGGCCGATTTCCGGCAGCTGATCGATGATATGATGGGACGAAAGAACATCTTCGACGACCAGTACTCGATGAAATACCGCAGGATCCCAAAACCGGAGCGGTTGTTCCCCGGACAATGATGGGGAAAAAAGGCTTCGGACCCCCTCGTTGATTCCCCCTGCTTTACCCTACTTTTGCGCAATTTGTTTTTACTGCACTGCTGTCCTGAATCCGCGTAACCATGCCAAAAGACACGTCCATCCGCTCCGTCCTGATCATTGGATCGGGCCCCATCATCATCGGCCAGGCCTGCGAGTTCGACTACTCGGGTACCCAGGCTGCCCGCAGCCTCCGGGAAGAGGGCATCAAGGTGGTCCTCATCAACAGCAATCCGGCCACGATCATGACCGACCCCATGATGGCCGACCGGGTTTACCTGCTCCCCCTTACGGTGGAGAGCATCGAAAAAATCCTGCAGGAAAACGATATCGATGCGGTGCTGCCTACGATGGGCGGCCAGACGGCCCTGAACCTGGCGAAAGAAGCCGAGGACCTGGGGCTTTGGAAGCAGTACAATGTACGCCTCATCGGGGTGGACATCAAAGCGATTGAGAAAGCAGAGGACCGCGAAAAGTTCCGGCAGTGGATGATCGAGCTGGGGGTTCAGGTGGCGCGCGCGAAAACGGCCAATTCATTCCTGGAGGGGAAAGAGTTCGCCCAGGAGATCGGATTCCCGCTCGTGATCCGGCCCTCCTTTACGTTGGGAGGAACGGGGGGCGGTTTCGTGCATGACAAGGATGACCTGGACGAGGCCCTCAACCGCGGGCTGCAGGCCTCCCCGATACATGAGGTGCTGGTAGAACGCGCCGTTCTGGGCTGGAAGGAGTTTGAGCTGGAATTATTGAGGGATGCCGCCAATAACGTCTGCATCATCTGCACGGTCGAGAACTTCGACCCGATGGGCGTGCATACCGGCGACTCGATCACCGTGGCACCGGCCATGACACTCAGCGATACGGCCATGCAACTGATGCGAAACACCGCCATCCGCATGATGCGCGACCTGGGCAACTTCTCCGGCGGATGCAACGTTCAATTCGCCCTGAACCCCGATACCGAAGAGATCATCGCCATCGAGATCAACCCCCGCGTAAGCAGGTCCTCGGCCCTGGCATCCAAGGCCACCGGCTATCCGATCGCAAAGATCGCGGCCAAACTGGCGATCGGCTACAATCTGGATGAACTGGAGAACCAGATCACCCGCACGACCTCCGCCTATTTCGAGCCGGCACTGGACTATGTGATCGTCAAAATACCCCGCTGGAACTTCGACAAGTTCAAAGGGGCCAATGACACCCTTGGTCTTCAGATGAAGAGCGTAGGCGAGGTCATGGGGATCGGCCGCAGTTTCACCGAAGCGGTGCAGAAGGCCTGCCAGAGTCTCGAGAACAATGCCGTCGGCCTGGGGTATTACGGGAAAAGCCTGATGCATGCCGACGAACTGCTGGAGTACATAAAGACCCCGAAATGGGACCGCATCTTCCGGATCAAGGATGCGCTGATGGCGGGCATTTCGGTGAGCACGATCTCGAAGGCCACCAACGGGATCGACCGCTGGTTCCTCTATGAGATCCAGAAGATCTGTCAGCTGGAAAAGGAACTGGCCAAATACGACCTGGACAGTCTCCCCCTTGAACTGCTGCGGGAAGCCAAGGTACACGGGTTCAGCGATGAACAGATCAGCCGCATCCTTGAGCACGGCGACGAGGAGGATGTGTATCAAAAACGAAAGGCCGCCGGCATCACACGGGTGTATAAGATGGTCGATACCTGCTCGGCCGAATTCGAGGCCAAAACCCCTTACTTCTACTCCACCTTCGAAGAGGGACAGCAGAACGAAAGCAAGGTGTCGGACCGAAAAAAGGTCATCGTTCTCGGCTCCGGGCCCAATCGCATCGGACAGGGCATCGAATTCGATTATTGCTGCGTACACGGCCTGCTGGCCATCAAGGAATGTGGATATGAGGCGATCATGGTGAACTGCAACCCGGAAACGGTATCCACCGACTTCGACATGGCCGACAAACTCTATTTCGAACCCGTATTCTGGGAGCACCTTTGGGAGATCATCGAACACGAACAACCTTACGGTGTCATCGTGCAACTGGGCGGGCAGACCGCCCTGAAGATGGCGGAGAAACTGCATAACCGCGGGATCCGCATCATCGGGACCTCCTTTGACTCGATGGATATCGCCGAAGACCGCGGTCGGTTCAGCGACATGCTCAAGGATCTGGGCATTCCCTACCCCGATTACGGAACCGCCTATTCCGTGGATGACGCCATCGCCGTGGCCAACCGGGTCGGCTATCCGGTACTGGTCCGCCCTTCTTATGTTCTCGGCGGACAACGAATGCGGATCGTGATCAACGATGAAGAGGTGGAAAAAGCCGTGGTCAGCCTGCTCAAACATATCCCCGGAAATAAGATCCTCATCGACCACTTTCTGGACCGCTGTCAGGAGGCGGAGATCGATGCGATCTGTGATGGGGAAAAATTTCTGGTGATGGGCATCATGGAACACATCGAACCTGCCGGCATCCACTCGGGTGACAGCAATGCCGTTCTCCCCGCATTCAACCTGACGCCTCTCGAGATCCAGGACATGGTCGATTACGCGAAGAAGATCGCACTGGCCCTGGGCGTAAAGGGCCTCATCAATATCCAGTTCGCCATCAAGGAGGGAAAGGTCTACGTGATCGAGGCGAATCCCAGGGCCTCCCGAACCACCCCCTTTATCGCAAAAGCCTACAATGTCCCCTACCTAAACTATGCGACCAAGGTGATGCTGGATAAGATCAAGGTACCGGACATCCCGGAAGAAAAACACCTCGACGGATTCGCGATCAAGGAACCGGTTTTCAGTTTCAATAAATTCCCGGGCGTGAACAAGGAACTGGGGCCAGAAATGAAATCCACCGGCGAGGCCATCCGATTCATCAAGAACCTGCGTGATCCCTATTTCCGGCAATTGTACAAGGACCGGAGCATGTACCTGAGCAAGTAAGCCCCCCGTAAAGTAGGAATCCGGACCTGCTTCAGGGAGCGTAGCTTACCCGCCCAATGAACGATCCGCAGTTCTGGCGGCGTAACCCATTCCTGCGCATCCTGCCCGCACTCCTGACCGGTATCCTGCTGCAGTGGTATGTATTCCCGCAGCGGCCGATCGCCTGTCATCTGGGTGCGACCGGTGCAGTGCTGCTCCTGCTCACGGTACGCCTGCCGGCCTATCAGCGGTACCGGTATCCGGAATGGCCCTACCTCCCCTTCTTTCTGCTTTTCGCTGCCGCCGGTGCCTGGTCGGTACAACGTGAAGATCCGCGTCAGTGGAAGGACGGACTCTGCCAGCGGTATCAGGAGAATGTTACCCTCCAGGTTCAGCTTACGGAAGATGCCGTAGAGAAACCGGGCTCTTACAAAGCCGAAGCCCGCGCGGTCCGCGGATACCGGGACAACAGCAGCTTCCGGCTACGGGGCGGATTGCTGCTATACACCGAAAAGGACAGCAACCTCCTGGGTGTTCTCAGACTGGGAACGGAACTGCTGATACGAAAGCCATTACAACAGATCCAACATACCGGTAATCCCGGGGCCTTCGACCAGGAACGATACCGGTTGTTCCGGGGGACGATGCATCAGGTGTATCTCCGTGCGGAAGACTTCATACAACTTCCGGATCGCTCGGCCGCATCGATTCCCCGGATCATCGCTGCCGTACGAGAGTGGATCATCGCGGTCATCCGGAAGCATCTGCCCGGAACTCGTGAACAGGGATTGGCGGAAGCCCTGCTGATCGGCTACCGACAAGACCTAGACGATACATTGGTACAGACCTATGCCCGGACCGGGGCCATTCACATCATCGCCATATCTGGAATGCATCTCGCATTGGTATATACGTTGCTGGCATGGTCGCTGAACCCCCTGAAGCGTATTCGACGCCTGCGCGCGTGGATTCCACCGGTTGTCATAGCCGGGCTCTGGGGATTCAGCCTGCTGGCAGGCGCCCAACCCTCTGTACTCCGTTCGGCACTCATGTTCACGATACTGGCTGCAGGAGAGATGCTGGATCGCCGTTCATCAGGTATCAACACCCTGGCCTGCTCCGCCTTTCTGCTCCTCCTGGTACAGCCCTTCTGGCTATGGGATGCAGGCTTTCAGCTATCGTACACCGCTGTTCTCGGTATTCAGCTGTTCTATAAGCGGATCTATGATACGCTGTACATTGAAAACAAGATCCTCGATCATTGCTGGAAACTGATGGCGGTCACGCTGGCCGCACAGGTACTCACTCTGCCGGTAAGCCTGTTTCATTTTCATCAGTTTCCCATCTATTTCTTTTTGTCCAACCTGGTGGCCGTACCCCTGTCGGGACTGGTCCTTTTCGGGACCATCGCCCTATGCCTTTTGGACGGGATTCCCTGGGTGGCCGGGCTGACCGGAAAAATCCTGCAGGTATCGATCCGGATCATGAATGACTGGGTTGAGCGGGTGGAACAACTCCCCGGAGCTGTCTGGGAAGGGCTGCAGATCAACCTCATGCAGGTGATCCTCCTGTTCCTGTGCATAGGTTTACTTTTTGCCTGGGGGATCCGACCGAAGTACAGGATACTGGTTGCCGCACTATCGATCTTATTACTGACAGGGGTGATACGAGCCTGCTCGTTTTTCTACGCATCACGTCAAGGTCTTTTGATCGTGTACCGGAACACCCGGTCCCTGGGTGTGGAATTCATAAAGGGGCGTTCTTCCTGTTTCTTCGGGCATTCCGGAGAACGACCCAACGATCCGCGAGGGCCGGCGCGCATACTACTGCGTATCCGGCACTCGGTACTCCTTGAACCGGAGCAACCTTGTACGCTTCTCCGGTTCTTCGGCCAAAGGATCCTTATCTGGACAGGACCTGGTAAGATGGGGCCCGAACCGGATTCCATACCGATCGATCTGGTGATCGTCGCGGGAAAACCCGGTAGCAGCGATCCGGGTTGGCTGCGGCGAACACTGGTCCGCCGCGTCGCCCTTTGTGCCGATCTTCCCTCATCGACCACGTTGCGTTGGAAGGCAGCATGCGATGCCTTGCACATCCCGGTGCACGACCTGAAGCGGTCCGGCGCATTGGTCATGACACTGCGTTGATGTACCTTTACACACCCCCCCATCAACGAACCGAAGCTCCCCCACCTATCCTCAGCAAGCGCGTATGAACAAGAAAATCCAGTCGGCCCTGATATCCGTATTTTATAAAGACGGGCTTGAAACACTGATCCCCCTGTTGGCCGAGAAAGGAATCACCCTTTATTCCACGGGTGGCACGCAGGCCTTCATTGAATCCTTGGGTGTGCCGGTGGTGCCGGTAGAAGCGCTGACGGGTTATCCGTCTATTCTGGGCGGACGGGTAAAGACGCTCCATCCGGCCGTCTTCGGAGGTATCCTGGGCAAGCGGGATGATGAAACCCATCTAGAGGAGATGAAACAGTTTCAGATCCCGGCGATCGATCTGGTGATCGTCGACCTCTACCCATTTGAGGAGACCGTAGCTTCCACGACGGATGAAGCCCTCATCATCGAAAAGATCGACATCGGAGGGCCATCGATGATCCGGGGAGCTGCAAAAAATCACCGCGACGTGCTGGTCATAGCCAATAAACAGGATTATCCGGAACTGGAACGGCTGGTACGCGAGCAGGATGGCAGTACGTCACTGGAGCAGCGACGCCTGTTCGCCATCCGCGCCTTCGATGTCTGCACCGCCTATGATACGGCGATCTCGAACTATTTCCATCAGACGGCCATCCGTACACCCTTCCATCAGCCATCGCATGTGCTCCGCTACGGAGAAAATCCGCATCAGTCGGCTACTTATTACGGCAATCTGAACGCACTATTCGAAAAACTCAATGGCAAGGAACTGTCGTATAACAACCTGGTCGATGTGGATGCAGCTATCGAGTTGATCCGGGAATTTCCGGCAGAGACGACCCATGCTTCTACCTTCGCCATCATCAAGCATACCAATGTGTGCGGTATCGCCCAACGCCCCACTGTTTTACAGGCCTGGCAGGATGCGCTGGCCGGCGATCCGGAAAGTGCCTTCGGCGGCATCCTGATCTGCAACGGTACCATCGATGCCCCGACCGCCACGGCCATCCAGGATATCTTCTTTGAGGTCCTGATCGCACCGGCTTATGACGCAGCGGCACTGGAAATTCTGCGGAGCAAGAAAAACCGCATACTGTTAACCCTGCGTATCCTGCCCAGCGGCCACCTGCAAAGCAGGAGCCTGCTCAACGGCACACTCGTTCAGACCACCGATGACGGGAATTGTCTGGAATGGAAGGAAACCGGAGGGCGGACCACCACTGACGCTGAACAGGCAGACCTTCGCTTCGCAAATAGCGTGGCAAAGCACCTTAAGAGCAATGCGATCGCGCTGGTGAAGAACAAACAGCTGGTCGGAAAGGGTTGCGGACAGACGAGCCGGATCGATTCACTTCGACAGGCTATCGAAAAAGCCAGCCAGTTCCGATTCGACCTGAAGGGAGCGGTCATGGCCAGCGACGCCTTCTTCCCCTTCGATGACTGTGTGAAACTGGGTCATGCCGCCGGCATCACGGCTTTTATCCAGCCCGGAGGTTCCGTTCGCGACAACGACTCCATACAATATTGCCAGCAGCAGGGTCTGGCCCTCGTAATGACCGGCACGCGCCATTTCAGGCACTGAAGGCTTCCTTAAAGAAGCTGGCATAAGCATCCCGCCAACCGGCGAATCTCGGATCGGTACCCAACGTTGTATTATGCCAGACCGTGATGAGGGTCCCATCCACCGCCCGAACTTCCTGCAGATAGGACCGCATCGCTTGAAGCGCCTCCTCCGGGGTCGATCGTTCCTTGTAAAAAGAGGTAGATTCCATGTAACAGAAGGGAAACAACTGCAACGGGGTGACCTGCTCCCGTTCCAGATCATACCAGTAAAAGGGTGAGGCCACCGAGGCCCGGAATCCGTTGCTGCCGCCATAGCCCATTGAATATTCCTCACGGATACCGGCGTCGATCAATAACCGGTAGGTCTCCGGCAGGCGGAACCGTATGAAATGCTGACGGGAAGCCGTAACCTCGATCCGGAGGATCCGTTCCATCAGTTCTTTCTCCTCCAGCAACAATGCAGAACGATCGCCGCTCTGCCAGGAAGGATGCAAACCGGTCTGGTACCGGACAGCATGGCGTTGCATCAGGGTCTGCAAGGCTGTTGTATGAGGCAGGATGTTCCGGTCATACCGACCGTTGCGAACCGCAACCAGAAAAAAATAGCGGGGCGAAACCGGAAAGGACCCGTGTAAGTCATCGATCCAATCATAGGAGTCGAACGGATCGGGCACGAGGTGTTTCAGCACGTTACGACGCAAGTCAAATCGCCGCAAACGGGCCATCAGTAAATCCTGGAAGGCGCCGCCGGCGCGGCGCCACCAGCTCTTGTACCTGTAGGAATACGCCTCATCAATATCATAGGTAGGAATGTACTCAAATCGTACGGGCCTTATGGGAAAAAGGGGGTTCCTCTCCCGGAGCATGTTCAGTAGCATTCGAAGCCATCGGTTCACTTGCGGGCGGTGCAGAAAACCCTCCCGATAAGCGATCGACTCGGTATGCGGATACCTGCCATACGAATCGTGGTGGAACGGCAGGTACTCCTCATAGCGGCTCAGCAGATAGAAAACAGCAGCGAAAAGATCGAAGGGCAGATCGCCATCCGTGGGGAAGAGCGCTGTCAGTCCCCGCCAGTCACAGGTACGTACCGATTGAGGTCGGATGCCGGACTCGAACAGCAGCGATGCCGGATGAATACGTAACGTTTCGCCCGGCACCGGGGTTTCACTGTAATTGATGCGAAGGCCGTTGAAAGAACGCAGATGGTTGGGGTCATCCGTCAATGTCGGGCACTGGCCGGTCAATTGATCGCCGATGAAATCAGAAACGTATCTCAGCCGGGGCGTTATGGAGGCGGCATAGATGATCACGCCGTGAAGTTAACGGGCGTTACGCTTTTTTTCGCGCCAGCGTTGGTTGAAGGAGCGGTCTGGGAACAAAAGCGCGCCGCGGTGTTTCGACCAGCCGGGCAACAACTGATTCACCACCCAGCTCTTGCTTCGTCCATTGGCCAGGTTCATCCAGCTGCGTCTGAGCATGGCCTGCTTCCACAGCTTCCAGGCCATCCGCTCTGCCAACGGACTATGGCCGCTTACCACCGCTTCATGCCGGTTCTCAAGGAGTAGTTCATGCAAGTTGATCTTTACGGCACAAACCTCCGTACAGTTTCCACAAAGCGACGACGCTTCGCTGAGGTGTTTCCAGTCGCCCAATTCGCGGAGGTGCGGGGTGATGACGGCTCCGATAGGTCCGCTGTACGTTGCGGCATAGGTATGACCTCCGATATTTTTGTACACGGGACAGGCATTGAGACAGGCTCCACACCGGATGCAGCACAGGCTTTCCCGCTGCCGGGGGTCGGCCAGTATACGGGTACGGCCGTTATCCAGCAGAATCACATACATATCTTCCGGACCATCGGTTTCCCCGGGCTGCCGCGGGCCGGTGACCAGGGTATTGTAAACGGTGACCTTTTGCCCGGTACCGTAGGTAGCCAGCAGGGGCCAGAACAGGGCCAGGTCGGTGAGGGAAGGGATGACCTTTTCGATGCCCGCAATGACGATATGGGTTCGCGGCATGGCGCAACTCAGGCGGGCATTGCCTTCATTTTCCGTGATAGCGATGCCACCCACATCGGCCACCAGAAAATTGGCGCCCGTCACGCCTACTTCAGCCTGAACATATTTCTCTCGCAGGATCCGTCGGGCCGTGAGCGTGAGTTCCTGCGGCGTAGCCTTGGGATCGGTACCCAGTTTCTCGGCAAAAAGCTTTGCAACATCCTCCTTGCTCTTGTGCATCGCGGGTGTAACGATATGATAGGGTGGCTCTCCGTCCAGCTGTTGGATGTATTCCCCCAGGTCCGTCTCCACGCTTTCGATACCTTGTTGCTCGAGGAAGTCGTTCAGGTGGATCTCCTCGGTGACCATGCTCTTGCTTTTGACCAGGGTCTTGCAATTCGTTTCCTCACAGATGCGGCGGATCGCATCGAGGGCTTGTTGCGCGTCCTCGGCCCAAATGACCCGGGCGCCGCGCCGGGTGATCATGGCCTCGAACTGCTCGAGTTGCCTGTCGAGATGCTCCAGCGACCTCCAGCGAAGGTTCTTGGCCCGTTCGCGGGCGGTATCCAACTGTACGAACTGCGATTTCCCGTTCGGTACGGCCGCATCATAGCGTCCGATATTGAACCGGATCTTTCGCCGGTGTTCGCGGTCGGCCGCTCGTATGGTACTCTTGGCGATGAAATCAGATGCTGTCTCCTTCATGGTCAGTCCGTTTCCCGGTTATGGATCTGGGCCGCCTCTTCAAGGGCGTTATAAAAGGCCTCCCCGAATGTACGCACGATCGGCTCTTTAAGGAATACATACAGCGGTACCCCGAGCTTTTTGCCCTGTGTGCAGGCGGGGCGGCACAGCCGCTCCCGCGGCTCGTAGTTCATACGGTCGAGATCCCCTTTTCGGCCTCGTGTCAGAATGATCGGGAACAAATGGCAGCTGACCGGCTTTTTCCAAGGTATGACCCCGTCTGCCCAGGCCCGTTCAAAGGCGCACTGGATCACGCCATGCTCGTCCCGTTTTCCGTATGCGCAGAGCTCATGGTCCTTTTTTAATGTCGGGGTGACCCATCCGAACTCGCGATGATAGGTATATTTCCCGTTTCGCTCCACTTCCGCGATGCCTTCGGACGACATGTAGGGCTTGATCTTTTCATAATAGTCAAGAACCCGGTCCAGCTCGGACGGATCGAGCGGCGCACCCGCATCCCCTTCTTCGCAGCATCCGCCCTTGCAGCGGGTCAGGTCACAGACGAAAGCCTGTTCCACCACCGCATCGCCGATCAGGACTGTATCGATGAGTATCATGTGTTAAGCCGTCGTACAAAGGTAGCGGGGGGCGGTCAAAAACCCCATTTAACATTCCCCTAACAAGGTCCCGTGTGAAACACGAAACCGCCCTGCATCCTTTGAATAGAGAAACCGACTGTATGAATACCCGAGTTGCCACATTTCGACGCTCCGTAACCGTACTCTCCCAAATGTTGTTCTGGGTTCCGGTGACCGGTTTCAGCCTGCTCCTTATATATAATACGATCCCCTATTTCAGCTTCGATACGAATTTCGCCTTCATAGAGGAGCGCAGCCTGCTGTTCCAGGGAAGTATCTACCATGCCGCCTTTTATATTCACATCGCCGCCGGCGCCCTTTGCATCGGAACGGCACTGGTTCAATTCTCCCGAGCCATCCTGAAAAAAGCCACGGCCCTGCACCGGATATCGGGAAAGATCTATGTATTCGTAGTCCTGTTCCTGGGTGCACCTACCGGTCTGTATATGGCCTTTTTCGCAAAAGGCAGCCTGTGGGAACGCTCCCTTTTCCTCTTCATGGCAGTATGGTGGTTCCTGACCACCCTGTATGGCTTGACCACCATACACAAGCGGAACGTAGTAGCCCACAAGATCTGGATGGTCCGCAGCTATGCGATGGCCATGACGGCCGTCACCTTCAGGGTCTACCACCTTCTCTTCTACATGCTGGGCTGGGACCATCTGGAGAACTATGAGCTCTCCCTTTGGATCAGCGTGATCGGAAATATGTTTGTCGCCGAATGGTTCATCTACCGGCAAAGTCGCAGCTATCTCAAATCCTTCACCGCATAATTATAAATGAACTTAAAACAAACACATATGAAATCCATGCTGTGGGTCGGCGCCACCCTGATGATCGGCGCCAGTGTTTACGGATTGGCCGATTACCGGCAAACACGTAACAAACCGGCATTTCAAAACATGTATGCCTCCGAGAAGTCCGACAACCCGCAAAAGCAGGTGGGTAGAAGCGAAATCCCATCGGACCAAAAAGAAAAGACACAGGAGGAGCTAATGGTGAATAAAACCACAGCACCGGACAAGAACAACAGCATTGAGCCCGAAAAAAAGAAAGAGCCGACCCGGGCAGTGAAAAAAAAGCGAAAAGTTCGCCGGGAGTTCTTCAGCCGAGCCCCGCTTCGGGATGAAGAGGAGTACACGGAAGCGGACATGAAAAAACAAACGAACCCCAAAACAGAAAAAAAGGAGCTTTAAGGATACCGGCTTAAAGCAGGCTGCCGGCCCATGAATGGGCCGGCAGTTTTATTTCCAACGAAGCGTATTGATAAGATGATGGAGGTCTTTTTGCAGGAAATCATTGACGATCCCTAACGAATCGGCGTTGGGGGTGGCATCGAAATAGAGGGCCCCACGCAGGAAGTGCCGGGTGGAATCCGTGAGAAAAAACTGGTGGGCCGTAGCCGTATTTCCGCCTAGGGTGAAATAAAAACCCTCCGCACCGTTGGGGGTACGCATGAGGCTGTCTCGGATCCCCGTGGCGATGTTCATATGCTGGCGATAGGCCATCTCAAAGCCGTCCCTCACCAGTGAATCGAAGCGGTTCACCGCATTGATGGGCTTATAACTTACATGGATCCTGCCGCCGAATCGGGGAACATCGATATTGATCCACCAGTCATCGGCCTTGTCCTGAAAGAATGTGGTATCCTTGATGACCTGGGCGTAAACCGGATACTCGAAGGTATAGGGATAACCGGGCCGATCGAATACCTGATATTGCTTGGGCGGGAATTCGATCCGGAAATACCCTTTTTTCTTACCCGCCGTATAGTCGCTGTTGCATGACAGGAGCAAGCCCAGCAAGGTTATAAGGGCCCCGGAGCGCAGGGCAGCGAAATACCTGTTTGTCATGTGGTGTTCTCCTTTTTTTTACAAGTGACCTTTACGGTACGGATCCGGCTGTCATCAGCCTCCAAAACGGTGAAATCAAGATCTCCGATGCGCAGCGTCATGTTTACCGGGGGGAACGTGCCGCACTTTTCCAGCAGCAGACCGGCAACGGTCTCGCTGTCGCCCCGGACCGTATCAAAGGTACCGATCGGGATTCCTACCAGCTTACACAGGTCCTGCAGCAGGGTTTTCCCTTCCAACAGGTAGTTGCCATCATCGAGCATCCGGTTGGGACTTTCTTCCTCATCGAATTCATCCCGGATATCCCCGATCACCTCTTCCAGAATATCTTCCATGGTAACGATACCGCTGGTGCCTCCGAATTCATCCACGACCACAGCGAAATGCGTCCGCCTTTGCTGAAATTCCAAAAGCAGGTCTTCCAGCAGCTTGGTCTCAGGGACGAAAAACGGCATACGGATCAGGGGACGCCAGTCGAAGGTCGCCGGCTCCCCCAGGTGTGGCAGGAGGTCCTTGGTATAGAGAATACCAGCCACATGGTCCATGGTTTTTCGGAACACGGGAAGTCGTGAGTAATGGAGTTCTTCTACGCGGCGAAGGAGATCCCCGAACGAACTGTCGTAATCGACTCCGCTCACATCAAGCCGGCTGCGCATGACCTGCCGAACGGCGAGGTTCCCGAATTTGATGATCCCCTTCAAAATATTCTTCTGCTCGGCGGTGGCTTGGGCAGGACTCTGTATATCGATCGCGGCGTCCAGATCCTCCCGGCGTATCGTTACCGACCTCTGGGAACCGGCCCGCTTGCCGATCGCATCGGCCAGGCGAACAGCCGCTCGGCTAAACGGGCGCAGGACCCGATGCAGGGCTTCTACCAGGATGGAGAACCGGTAAGCAAACCGCAGTCTGTTTTGTGCAGCCCAAACTTTAGGCAGGACCAGCGCGAAAAAAACGATTGAAAGCGCCATGATTGCCCCCTGCAGAAGCCAGGAGTAAGGTTGGACAAGATGCTGAAAACGGAGGAAATGACCCAGAAAGTACGGGAGCAGGAGGAGGATGCTGACATTGACGAATAATCCCGATAGCAGCAGCGTGGCATATACCTGCTGGGGTTCCTCCAGCAGTATCACAATTCGACGAGCGGCAGGATGCGGCTTGGTCTTGAGCAGGTTCCGTTCCTTTTCCCCGAGAGTAAAAAGCGCCACGATGGAACCCGAGATACAGAACGAGAGAAAGAATAAAGCGCCAATTACCGATCCGAGGGTGATGGCCGAACGGGTATCGATGTCCGGCAGAACCTGAAGCAGCCCGGAAGGGATTACAGGAAAGGATGACGATGTGCCCAATCAGGAATAATTGATCGTGAAGCGGGTCTGCCACTTGGCGCACCCGGTGTTACAAAAATAACACAGCAACCGTCAGGTTCGCGATGCGATATCCCTAAAAGGGGGGCTGTCATTCTGCAACCGTACCCGAGCGATTCAAATAGGAACGAATGGCCCGGGGAAATGCGAACTGGCCGAGAACGGAACTGCGGACCCATTGCACATCACCCGGAAGGGAGGGCTTCCGTTTCAGATGAATGGGAATGAATGTGAGACATAGGTGCTGGTGGGACAGTTTTTGTTCCAGGGTGATGATCGAGGGAGTACCGACCCGGATACCGGCCGGCAGCCAATTCAACGTACGGGCCCTTTGGATCAGGGACGTATGGGTCTGAGGAACATCGGTCTCTAACAGCAAAAATTCAAAGAGCCCCTGCCAGATGTCCTTTTCAACTCGTTGCCGTATGGCATAAGATCCCTGGTATTCCATCACTAGATACTGGAGGTACCGCTTTTTCAATGTCGCCTTTTTGCCTTTGACAGGGAGGTTGCGGACTTGCTTCTTCTGTAAGGCAATACACCGGGATTGAAACGGACAGGAAGGGCAATCCGGGACCTGTGGTTTACAAACGGTAGCTCCGAAATCCATCAGGGCCTGATTGTACCTTCCGGGCTGGCGCACATCCAGCAACGCTTGGGCCAGTGTGTTGAAATAGCGCTTTCCGGGTGTGCTGTCAACCGGTTTGCGTATGCCAAAGACACGGGACAGCACCCGAAACACGTTCCCATCCACCACAGCATGGGGAAGACCATAGGCAAAAGAGGCGATGGCGGCTGCCGTATAAGGGCCTATTCCCTTCAGGCGCACGATCTCATCATAGGTTGACGGGAATACCCCATTGCGTTCCCTTACGATCTGCCGGGCCGTGGTCAATAAGTTGCGGCACCGGGAATAATAGCCCAGCCCTTCCCAGCATTTAAAAACAAGGTCGTCCGGGGCTGCTGCCAGTTCCCGGATGGAAGGAAATGAACTACAGAAAGATTCATAATACCTAAGTCCTTGTTCTACACGGGTTTGCTGTAGAATAATTTCACTTAACCAGATCTTATAGGGGTCGTTTTCACCTTTCCAGGGCATCCGACGGTCGTTATAGCGCCTGTCCCAGTTCAGGAGGACCTTAGAGAAATCGTCGTTTGGTTTAGACGCTGGCATGGACCTCAAAAATGGGGTAAAATCAGTGTTTTCAGGACGGAGGTTTCCTGATAATTTAAAAAAATTATTCCTATATAGTTGACAATCATATTATTTTGTTCTAAATTAGTGTCCGAAAACCACTAAAACCTGCACGCATGAGAAAAGCCGATCTGGTCAATCAGATTTCAGAAAAAACAGGCATTCCCAAGGTGGATGTGCTTGTGACTCTTGAAACGATGTTCAAAGAGGTGAAAGACACCCTTGCCGGAGGCGAAAACATTTATATCCGGGGATTTGGAAGTTTCATTACCAAGAAAAGGGCTGCGAAGATCGGACGTAACATCAAAAAGAATATTGCCGTTCACATCCCCGAGCATTACATCCCTGCATTCAAGCCCGCCAAGGAGTTTGTTGCAGAGGTAAAAAAGCTCAAAGAGCCCAAACCGGATGCCGGACCCGGTGAGGATGGCGAATAATCTGCCTGTCTCATACCGACAGTACATTCGTACTGAATGAATTGACGAATACCTGCGGTGGGTTGTCAAACCTGTCTTGGGGTTCAATTTGCCTTCTTAATTTTTCCGCAAGTGAAGCGCCCACAGATACTTACCATCGCAGCAGCCCTGGTATTGACCGTCTTCTTCTACTTTTTTATACGGACCACCCCCCGAAAAAAAGAAACGGTTTCAACGGAGCAGCACGGTCCGGGGGATGGACATGAGCATGGCTCGACTCCGGTAACGATCGACACGATCCTCAACCTGGCGAAAAAACAACTTGGTCCTCAACAACTGGTTTGGGTCAACACCTTGGAAAACAGCATATCCCGGGGTGCGATCCGCTCACAGCAGTTGGCCGTATACCGATCATTGGCCTCCTTTTGGGCCGACTCGGCCCGGATCTTTGAACCCTATGCCTGGTATACGGCAGAAGCTGCCCGATTGGAAAATTCGGAAAAAAGCCTGACCTTTGCGGCCCAACTGTTTTTGGTAAACCTGCAGGCGGACGAGATAACGGACCGTAAGAAATGGAAAGCCTTGCAGGCGAAGGACTTGTTCGAAAGATCTTTGCAACTTAATCCCGCCAATGACTCGGCGAGGATCGGACTCGGGGCCACCTTACTTTTCGGAGACCTTTCGGACACACCGATGGAAGGCATCCAAAAGATACGGGAGGTCGTTCAGAAAGACAGCCTGAACGTGTATGCCCAGCTGACGCTGGGGCGTGCCTCGATCCTCTCCGGTCAGTATGATAAGGCTCTGGACCGGCTGCAAACGGTCAACCGGCTGGAGCCCGACAACCTCGAAGGGCTTCTCTTGCTAGCGGAGGTGCAGGAGCGGATGGGACGAAAGCAGGAAGCCGTAGAATGGTACCGCAAATCGCTCCGGATCGTAAAAGACCCGGCCATCGTAAAAGCGATTAACGACCGGATCGGTGTCTTGAGCAAATAGAATCACTGAAACGCATTATAAACCAGATTGTAAAAAAATTTGATTATGCCTTGTGGTAAAAAGAGAAAGCGTCATAAGATCGCGACGCACAAGCGTAAAAAAAGACTGAGAAAGAACCGTCACAAGAAAAGAAACAAATAAGGAGTGACGGCCCGGGCTGAAACCAACTACCCGGGCCGGATCGCAGCCTGCCAAAAGCAGCTCCGTTTCCGGTTAAAATAAAGTCCATCCCCTACCCGGCCTTTACCCCTTTTTCCAGTCCACCGGTTGTTTGCCGCCCGATCTTGTTCCCGTACGTTTCCGGTTACAATTTCCGTCGTGATGAATCCGACCGTATGCGGCCAAACCCGCGCCGGTGTTTTTACAGCCCTAAGGTGATCATGCATGTTATGCTGTAATGAACAAGGAACTCATCATTAATTCCGCCCCGCAGGGTGTGGAGATCGCGCTGCTGGAGGACCGCAGGCTGGTCGAACTCCACAGCGAAAAGAGCGATGCCCGGTTTGCGGTGGGCGACCTGTATCTGGGAAAGGTGAAAAAGCTGATCCCGGGGCTTAACGCGGCCTTTGTGGATGTCGGGTTCGAAAAGGATGCCTTCCTCCACTATACCGACCTCAGCCCCTATGCCCGCTCCTTGCTCAAGTTCACGGCCCATTGCATCAACGACAAGTCGGAACAGGGTCTTGACTTTTCCCGCTTCACGGTGGAACCCGAGATCATTAAAACCGGGAAGATCAATGAGGTGCTGAACGGCAAGCCGAACGTGCTTGTCCAGATCCTCAAGGAGCCCATCGCCGCCAAAGGACCCCGGTTGAGTTGCGAGATATCGTTGCCTGGCCGTTTCGTGGTGCTGACACCCTTCAATGATATCGTAGCGGTTTCGCGGAAGATCCACTCATCGGAGGAGCGGAAGCGACTTCAGAAGATCGTGGAATCGATCAAATCAAAGAATTTCGGAGTGATCGTCCGGACCGCTGCCGAAGGCAAGAATACGGCTGAGCTCCATGAAGACCTTTCCTCGCTGGTGGAGATGTGGAAGACCATCCAGCGTAACTTAAAAGGAGCTACCCCGCCCACCCGCATCCTCAGTGAACAAACCAAAACCACCAGCATCCTGCGCGACCTGCTGAACGAGGATTTCAACCGGATCGTGGTGAATGACCGGAACCTGTTCAGCGATACCAAGAGTTACATACAGCGGATCGCTCCGGAAAAGGCGGACATCGTTTCGTATTATAATAACGGGTCTCCGATCTTCGATTCCTTCGGGGTTACCAAGCAGGTCAAATCCTCCTTCGGAAAAACCGTAAATCTCGAGAGCGGAGCCTACCTCATCATCGAACATACCGAGGCGCTGCATGTGATCGATGTGAACAGCGGATACAAGAGTGTGAGCAACAACCAGGAGATCAATGCCCTGGAGACCAATCT
>JBJOMF010000189.1:0-3050 GCA_046052505.1 Bacteroidota bacterium
GCTCTATTGGATGACCGAGATCACACAGGTCAGGGACCGGTCCTATTTTATCGATGAGCAGCGGTTCGGTCCTTACTCCCTGTGGCATCACCAGCATCATTTTCGCGAGGTGCCCGGCGGAGTGGAGATGACCGATATCGTGCACTACCGAATACCCCTTGGTTGGCTGGGCCGCTTGGCCAACCGGCTTTTCGTACGCAGCCGCCTGCGCGCGATCTTTCAGTTCCGTTTTCAGAAGGTGGAGGAGCGCTTTGGCAGTTGGCCAGGTGCGGGACCGGCGGTCGAGATCGGCTGACATGAAAAAGCCGGCTGAAGCCGGCCTGACTTGCTATTTCATTCGGGTCAGCCCGGCATCCGGGAGATGTATTTCTCGATCTGCTTGATCTGGTCCACGATCTGGGGTGTGGTGGGCTTGAGAGCCTTGGCCTTCCGGAAAAAATCCTTGCTGGCCCGAAATTCCCGTTTGTTCATCATGATGCTGCACATCTGCAGGTACGCGGCCGCCTCGTTCTCCTTGTCGGGAAGACCTTTGCGGATGGCAGCGCGGATATAGCTTTCAGCCTGCTTCATGTCGTTTTTCTGCATCGACAGCATGCCCATCTGCAGCATGCTTGCCCCTTCCGCCTCTTTCATGGGCATGCCCAGGTCAAGACCTTTTTTCATCATCTTTTCCGCTCCTTCGAAGTCCTGCCGGGTCATCGCCAGGTTGCCTTTCAGGGTGTAGTACACCGATCGGATGGGTTTGTAGAGCAGGTTGGGGAAGCGGATGGAATTGAGAACCCTTTCGGCACCTTCCATGTCACCGTTCTCCATATGTTCCTGGATCAGCCGCAAGGGGCCAAAGAAGAAATGGCCACCCACCAGGATCACACCGACCAGGTACAACGGGAACGAGGGCCAGAAGCTGGCGGCGTAGCTTACATAAACGCCGAGCGCCAGCAACAGGATTCCGATCCAGAGGCGGTAGCGGATCAGCAGGTTGTATAGTTTCATCCGAAATTATTGAAGGGCGAAGATAGTGCATGCCTCCCAAAACGGCGGGTGTTCGGGTTCCCGGCAGGCTCGAAGAGTCAGGCATTCGCGCAGGTAAAAAAGTGGCCCGCAAGGGGCCACTTTTTTTAACAGGGAAGAGAAGCTTAGCAAAGATCGTAACGGTCCAGGTTCATCACTTTGCTCCAGGCTGTCACGAAATCCGTTATGAATTTCTCTCCGGCATCCTCGCACGCATATACTTCGGCAAGGGCCCGCAGTTCGGAGTTGGAGCCAAAGATCAGGTCTGCACGTGTGGCCGTCCATTTTTTTGTGCCCCGGACGCGATCGATCCCATCAAAACGGTCATCCGTTCCGGGTGTGGCCACCCACCGGATTCCCAGGTCGAGCAGGTTCACGAAGAAGTCATTGCTCAGGGTTTCGGGTTGATGGGTGAATAACCCATTTGACGATCCGTCCGCGTTGGTGTTCAGCACCCGCATGCCTCCGATAAGTACCGTCATTTCAGGTGCCGTAAGGGTGAGCAGCTGGGCCTTGTCTACCAAAAGCTCTTCGGTGGTTATGCTGTTTTTTTTCTTCTGGAAATTCCGGAATCCATCTGCTACTGGTTCCAGTACGGCAAAGGATTGTTCATCCGTTTGTGCCTGGCTGGCGTCGGTACGTCCGGGTGTGAACGGTACAGTTACGGACTTTCCGGCACGGCGGGCGGCCTCTTCGATCCCTGCACAGCCGCCGAGAACGATCAGGTCGGCCAGGGAGATACCAGATCCGTCAGACCGCTTTTCATTGAAAGCATCCCGGATGCCTTCGAGCGTTTTTAGCACGTTGGCAAGCTGGGCAGGACGGTTCACTTCCCAGTCTTTCTGCGGTGCGAGCCGGATGCGGGCACCATTGGCTCCGCCCCGTTTGTCAGAGCCGCGGAAGGTGGCTGCTGAAGCCCAGGCAGTGGATACCAGTTCCGCCACGGAGAGGCCGGAGGCGGTCAGGGTTTTCTTGAGTTCGGCGATCGCAGCAGCGTCGACGGGTTTGAAGGTAGGGGCCGGGACGGGGTCTTGCCATACCAATTCTTCAGCCGGTACATCCGGGCCCAGGTATCGTGCACGGGGCCCCATATCGCGATGGGTGAGTTTGAACCACGCACGGGCGAATGCATCGGCGAACCGGTCCGGATTTTCATAAAAATATCGAGAGATCTTTTCATAGGCCGGATCGAATCGAAGGGCCAGGTCGGTCGTAAG
This sequence comes from Bacteroidota bacterium, assembly GCA_046052505.1. Classification (GTDB taxonomy): domain Bacteria; phylum Bacteroidota; class Bacteroidia; order Chitinophagales; family Chitinophagaceae; genus JJ008. Next base: position 2,229 of record JBJOMF010000189.1, read on the forward strand.
CATGATCGGAGTGTGCCGCTTCGAGGCGTCATGGGCATCGGGAACGGTTCCAATGCCGGCATCGCCCTTGGGTTTCCACTGAAACGCACCTGCCGGGCTCTGGGTCAGTTCCCAGTCATAACCGAAGAGGTTCTCGAAGTAATTATTGCTCCATCGCGTGGGGGTCGTGGTCCAGGCGCCTTCCAGCCCGCTGGTGATGGTTTCGCCCCCATGCCCTTTACCAAAGCTGTTCTTCCAGCCGGTACCCTGTTCCTCGATGGAGGCAGCAGCCGGTTCGCGTCCTACGTACGTAGCGGGATCGGCGGCTCCATGCGTTTTGCCGAAGGTGTGACCGCCGGCAATCAGGGCGACCGTTTCCTCATCATTCATTGCCATCCGGCCAAAGGTCTCGCGGATGTCTCTGGCCGCCGCCAGCGGGTCGGGGTTCCGGTTCGGACCTTCCGGGTTCACATAGATCAGTCCCATCTGCACGGCTCCCAGCGGGTTCTCAAGTTCTCGGTCACCGGTATACCGGTTATCACCGAGCCATTCCCTTTCCGAACCCCAGTAGATATCCTCTTCCGGTTCCCATACATCTTCCCGACCACCGCCGAAGCCGAATGTCTTGAAACCCATCGATTCCAAGGCACAGTTGCCGGCCAGGATCATGAGGTCGGCCCAGGAGAGTTTGCGGCCATACTTCTGCTTTACCGGCCAGAGCAGCAGGCGTGCCTTATCCAGGTTCGTATTATCGGGCCAGCTATTCAGAGGGGCGAAGCGCATGGTTCCGCTTCCGGCACCACCCCGGCCATCACCGATGCGGTAAGTACCCGCGCTGTGCCA
>JBJOMF010000190.1:0-8922 GCA_046052505.1 Bacteroidota bacterium
GATAAAGCTGGTTGGTGTTGTTGGGATGGATCCAGAGGGCGTGGTGGTCGCTGTGCACCCAGCCGCCGTCGCCGCTCGCATCGGCGAAGGAATACCCGCCGTCGCTCGAATAAGAAAATGAATAGGCGGGCCGGTACACTCGCTTAGGATCCTTGGGGTCGATGACAATACTCGAAAAATAGAAGGGTCGGGATACTACGTTCAGGGTAGCACTTTGCTTTTTCCAGTTCTCACCGCCATCTGCCGAAATGTAAAGGCCGGTCTCTGTCGACTCGACGATGGCCACGAGATTGGAGGGCGCACTGGGAGCAATGGCAAAGGCGATCCGGCCGAAGGGTTTGGGTGGCAAACCCTGGGTCAGTTCCTTCCAGGTCTTTCCGCCATCCACACTCTTCCACATACCGCTTCCCTTGCCACCGGAATTGAAGGAATAGGGTTTCCGCCGGAACTCCCAGGTGGAAGCATATACCGTATCGGGATGCTGGGGATCGAGCGAGACATCGGCGCAGCCGGCATCATCGCTGATGAAGAGTATTTTCTGAAAGGTCTTTCCGCCATCGGTGGACTTATACAGCCCCCGGTCAGGACTGCTGCTCCAGAGCGGGCCCGGCACGGCGACATAAAGGGTCTGGGTTTGCCGGGGATGAATGGCGATCCGTGCAATATGTTCGGTGTTCTCGAGGCCGAGGCGGGTCCAGTTATCCCCGGCATCGGTCGATTTGTAGAGACCATTGCCGATCGAAACGGAGTTTCGCATGTTGCTCTCGCCGGTACCAGCATAAACGACCTTCGGATTCAATGGGTCGATGGCCAGTGCCCCGATGCTCTGACAGTGCTTGTCGAAGATGGGCTTGAAGGAGGCCCCGGCGTTGGTGGTCTTCCAGATACCCCCACCGGCTGTACCCACGTAGAGGGTCTTCCCATCCTGTGGTACGCCTTCGATGGCCGTGATACGTCCGCTCATCGTACCCGGACCCAGCCAGCGGGCCTCCATCATTCCGAAGGTCCCACTGTTGACGGTAGTCTGCGCCTGTACCGATGCGGTTGCGGCCAGAACGAACATGAAGCATAAGAATCTCATAAGCAGATGAATGGGTTTATAAAAGAAAACCCCGATAGGTACCGGGGTTGCGTGTGAAATGGTATTCGGGTCATTTTTTGAATACGGCTTCGTCAACAGGACCGTTGATGATCACCTTGGTGATATTCAGTTCTCCAAAACCAAGCGTCATGGACAGGGGAATCAGTATTCCCTCTGGCTGCTTTTGGTAGTTGCTGTACAGCGTAGGAATCTCCATCTCCTGGCCATTGGCCTTTCGGATGGCGATGCTTTTCACAACGAGGAATGTCTTGCTATCGATCAGAAGGGTCTCCGGGATCCCGGCCTTGGAAGTAATCTTGAGTTTGAAGCAGTCGGTACCGTCTACCTCTTCCTTTCCCAGCAGTTCGATGGTATGCCCTTTTGTCCCGTAATCTACCAATTTACCTTGCACATCCAGTTCTTCCTGGGATTCAGCCACCGCCTCGGGGGTCTTGGCCTCGGGGGTCTGCTGCCCCTGGAAAGGCATGAATGTCCATCCCTCCGTGGGAGTGGTAATATCGAATCCGGTCATGCCCATGACGGAAATATCCTGACGCTGCCCCTTGCCATGCAGGCGGGTCATGGTCACATTCACATCCGTGCCCTGCACCTGCAGGACCCCTTCCATCTTGACCGAATTCACTTTACGCCAGTTATCGGCACCACCAATGGCATCCAGGTGCTTGCCGACAACTTCGTCCGCCGTCTGGGCGGAAAGACCTGAAAATGATACTGCGACAAGGAATAAGATTAGAATACGTTTCATGTTTTTATTTTTTATTGGTCAAAGCATCGCAAAGCTAGGTGATTGCTCCCGAGCAACCCTTAATTTTAACAATCCCTAACAATATCCAATGCGCAACAGTTCATTTACGATACGGGGTCGGCTGGCCGACTTACAGGAGAGATCGATCTATCCGGCTGAGATTCATGTGTCAGAGGGAAAAATCGCCGCCATTCGGAGGCTCGAAAAAATTGACACCTTTGAGGAATACGTCATACTTCCGGGTTTTATCGACAGCCATGTACACATTGAAAGCTCCATGCTGGTACCATCGGAGTTCGCCCGGCTGGCCGTGGTACACGGTACCGTGTGCACGGTAAGCGATCCCCATGAGATTGCCAACGTATGCGGGCTGGAGGGGGTGGACTACATGATAGCGAACGGACGGCAGGTCCCCTTTCATTTCTATTTCGGTGCGCCAAGTTGCGTCCCGGCGACCGCATTCGAAACGGCCGGCGCAGTGCTCGACGCGGCTGCCGTGGAGGAACTGTTGCAGCGCAACGAGGTCCGTTACCTGAGCGAACTGATGAATTTTCCCGGTGTGCTCCAGGCCGATCCGGAGGTGATGCAAAAAATCGCCGCCGCCCGGCGGGTGGGCAAGCCCGTGGATGGCCATGCTCCCGGGCTACGGGGGGAGCAAGTCCTGAAGTATATCGCAGCCGGGATCAGCACCGACCACGAATGTTTCACAGCCGGGGAGGCGTTGGAGAAACTGCAAGCCGGCATGAAGATCCTCATCCGGGAGGGAAGTGCGGCCCGGAACTTCGAAGCCCTGATCGGACTGCTGGAAGACTGGCCTGACCGGATCATGTTCTGCAGCGATGACAAGCATCCAGACAGTCTGCTGGAAGGACATATCAACCGGCTTTGCGCTCGGGCAGTGGCCAAAGGCATCGATCCCTTCAACGTGCTGAAGGCCGCCTGCCTGAACCCTGTGCTGCACTATGGCTTGGACGTTGGGTTGCTGCGGGTCGGCGATCCGGCCGATCTGATCTTAGTCAGAGACCTACACGATTTTGAAGTGATGGAAACCTATATCCGGGGAATCCGGGTGGCCGAACAAGGCCGATCGCTGATACAACGGGTGGAGCCGGAGGTCATCAACCGATTTGATTGCAGGGAAAAGGCCGCCAGCGATCTCATCATACCCTGGAAGGGTGAGTCGGAAATACCGGTCATTGAGGCACTCGACGGCCAGCTCATCACAAACAGGCTGATGCTCCCCCCCCGGGTGGAAGATGGCAGCGTGGTCAGCGATCCAGAACGGGATATCCTGAAGATCGTCGTGGTCAACCGCTACCGGGAAGCTTCCGTTGCGAAGGCCTTCATCCGCAACTTCGGATTACGCCGCGGGGCCTTGGCCTCCTCGGTCGCCCATGACAGTCACAACATCGTAGCGGTCGGCGTAGACGATGAGAGCCTTTGCCGTGCGATCAACAAGGTCATCCAAATGAAAGGAGGCATCAGCGTGGCCGACCACTCGGAACCGGGTGACGAAAATGGCGAATGGCGATCGGAGACCGGCGTGGCACTGCCCGTAGGAGGCCTGATGAGTCCGGCCGACGGGTATGAAGTGGCACAGGCTTATACCGCGATGGATGCAGCGGCCAAGGGCCTGGGCAGCACCCTGTCGGCCCCCTTCATGACCCTTTCATTCATGGCATTGCTTGTCATTCCCCACCTGAAGCTCAGCGACAAGGGGTTGTTCGACGGAGACAGCTTTCAGTTTATATAAAAACCCGTATTTTAATTCCTGTAACCCCTTGGTTGAAACAGTAAAATCATGAATATGGAAAAATTTGTCGAATTCCTGAAGAAATACTGGTGGATATGGTTAGCGCTTATGATCGCGTCCATCATCGTACTTATCATAGGGCCGTCGGTCGTTGGAAACTTTATGGTTAAAGTATTTCAGTTCATTCTGACAATAGCAGTTTTTGCCCTTATATGGAACTATACGTTTGGCAAGGGGCAGATGAAGGCCTGGGGGGTCTTCCGATTAGTCGGTCTGTTAGGTATTTTTCTCTCAACGGTCACCTTCTACATCGTACCGCTCGACCAAGGCAGGAAGAATCTCAGGGAAGCCATGAATACGGATCCCGACTTTCTTAAACTCTCCTATTGGTCAATCATTGCATTTTTAGTAATCGTGGCCATCGGAGAGATCCTGCTCTATCTGGAAAACATTCAGGAGCAGATTAAAAACAATTCCATTACACGCTATCGCATCAAATGTATCGAAGATAAACTCACCGATCTCGATAATAAAGCAGGTGAAATCATCGAGAAGATGGACTAGATAGCGATGATCGTCACTGACGACACCGTAATGATCCCGTAGCGATGAACCACGGGTTAGAAAAAGTAAACCGCCGTTTTAGGGTCCCGTTCGACTGCTTTTCAACGATGACCCCAGATACAGGGTAAAGTTTGCCGATATTCACATTTCATTAGTAAAAAAGTTGACGGTTTTTGCATCCCAAAGGATGAAACGCCCCGTGGATGGGACCGTGAGATGGATGGGCGGAACAAAAACCACCGCCATGAAACAGGAACTCCGCATCGCCGCCTTCTTCGACCAACCCGAGTTATTGCAAAACCTTGTGGAACGCCTGGCCTACCGTCATTCCGACCTGGGATACTGCCGGGAACGGGTTCCGACCGGATACAAGGCCCTGGAGAGTTCCACCAACGAGGCCTATGTCAGCGGCAGCCTCCTGATGATCTCTGAAGAGGGGATCCGGTTCAAGATGGCCTTCATCACCGCCTTCCAGTTCACCTGCATCAAGGGTAAGGAAGACCCCTACCACCTGAGCTGGAGCCTTTCGCTGAGCTAAGTCGCCCGCACGAACAAATCTTATACCAGGACCGAACCGCTGCATGCTGCATCCAGTACCTGCCGGATCCGGTCGTAATAGAAACGGGCCCGTTCCCGTGTATTGCCGATACAAACGACTCCCAGCTTACCGAACTGCGACAAGGCACCGATCAGGTGGAACATGACCCCTTCCTGAGACGTACCATCGTAATGGAGGCCGTGTACCATGGCGATATCGATGAGGTCGGGTGGCGTGATGCCGACATAGCGGCGGCTCACGAGGTTATCGGTGGAATAGTAGTACCGGGGCTGGCCATTTGCCGTCTGATAAATACCCCGCCGGTGATCATAGGTGCCGTCGGTCAGGTATTGCAGGGAAATAAAGGGATGCGTGGTCCCTCCCTTTCGCAGATTGATCTCGATGGCATACTGCTTCCATCCCTCCGCAGACCGCACCAGCATGAAATCCACCCCGAACCGACCGATGACTCCCCGTTGCCTGAGGGCTTCGGCCACTTTGAGTCCGGATACCCCCAACCCGGCGGCATAGGCACTGTCCGCAGGAAAATAGGCGCCCAGATACACCTGATCACTCTCACCGCCCATCTCTTGATCGTGTGTGGAGATCACATTCACCTCCCCAAGGGGATCGATGCGGCATTGTACGGACGGTGATGCGACCCGTTCGCCCTCAAGGAAGGCTTCCACGATACCGCCCATGTCATGGAACTTTTCCAGGAACCCCTGACAGGTAAGTCCGTTGGCAACTGGCCGGAGTCGAGTGAGAATCTGCTCGCGGATCGATTCAGACAATACGTCGCTGGTCCCGATACCTTCGAACCGGAAGATGGCATTCCCCTCTCCGGAAAACCCTTCGTTAAGTTTGAGCACGGCCCTTTTGAGGGAAGGATCGGCAGTCCTCAGTTCTACAAGTGCCCTTACGATTTCTGACACGCTCCGGAGGTCCTCGGTGCCGGGGGGAACATCCAGGCCCACTTCACGAAAGAGTTTACGGCCGTTGCTTTTGTTGCCATTCGAAAAGATGTCCGGGTCACAACCGTACACCGGCATACCGAGCGATACGGCAAGGGTCCGTTCCATCGGAGTCACATTGAAACAGGCGAGGTGGGCCTGATAACCGGGCGGGATGGAATCACGAATACGTGCGAGAAGACGGGGTCGTTCCAGGATCTTTTCGGTAAGCGATCGTGGGGAGGTATCGTAACAGGAGAGCATGGTCAGCCGGCCGAGCGCATGATACCGTGTGATGCCGGGCAGCAGGTGCAGGTAGTAATCGATGATCACGGGATCTACCGGCATACTGGTCAGATAGACCAGATGGGTACAGGGCATCCGCAACAAGAGCAGCAGACACAGCAACCGTTCTTCGTAATGAACATGTCCGTCGATCTTTCCAAGGATCTCCTGATCGAGTGTGAGCGACGGGATGACCACCACCGATTTCGGGGCCAGCCTGTCAGGGAACAGCTGTTTGAATTGACGGGGAAAGGCGCTTTGCAACTTGCGGAATGCCCGGAGTTCCTCCTCGGAACCCGGGGCGAAGGTTGGGGACCGACGCTTTCCGTAACGGACCGATCGTAGGGGTTCGGCCATGGAAATACCGGTAAAGTAGATCGGTAAGTTACAACGAAAACAAGCGGATTCCTATGCTTCCTGCCCGTTCCAGAGGGCGCCCCCGATGCTGTCGTGCCGGGCCCCGGTCACGGAGGACAGCACCGTGTACTCCTGCCGCCAGCGCAATACTCCCAGAAAGGCCATGATCAGCGCCTCCTTGTAATTCACCAGATTGGGTTCGGGCACTTCGGTCAGCACTCCGGCGGGACCCAGATGGTCGGCGATCCGGTCCATGAGGTACGTGTTGAAGCCACCGCCGCCGGTCACCAGCATACGGTCGGCAGCCGCCGAGGTCCGCAGGGCCACCCGCTCCCGTACCGCCCTGCCAACCTGTACCGCGATATGTTCCGTGAAGGTCCGAAGTGCATCTGCGGTGGGAATTCCCGTTTCCCGTATCATCGGGTACAAGATATCGGTGCCGAAGTCATTGGCCAGGGATTTCGGGTAGGTCTGATCATAATAGGCCTGCTGGTTCAGGTCTTCCAGCAGGCCATGGTTCAGCGTCCCTGAGGCCGCCAGCCGCCCCTGGTCGTCATATGCAAGTCCCTGCGTGGAAGCCAGCAGGTTGAGGACCCGGTTGGCCGGGCAGACATCGAACGCGATATAGGGTTCGCACTTTTCCGAAAGATTCGCGATACCACCCAGGTTGAGAAAAAACCGGTAATCTCCGAGAAGCTGCCGCTCGCCCATGGGAACGATGGGCGCCCCTTGTCCGCCCAGGGCCACATCCAGCGCCCGGAGGTCGGATACGACCGGCAGTCCGGTAACAGCAGCGATCGCAGCCCCGTCACCCAGCTGGGCGGTCATGCGGCCTTCGGGGACATGAAACGTGGTGTGCCCATGCGAGGAAACCAATGCCACCTGAAATTCCAGTCCGTGGCGTTGGATGAAGGCATTGACCTGCTCCCCGGTAAAATGCCCGTAGGCGGCGTGCAGCAGTAGATAGTCGCGCGCCCCGAGGTGTATCGCATCCCGGAGCCGACGGACCCATTCTTCCGGATAAGGGATGCAGTCGGCCGCCAGGATCCGATACTGCCACTGATCGCCCTGCACGGTGAATTCGGCAAATACGATATCGAGTCCGTCCAGCGAACTGCCACTCATCATTCCGATGGCACGATAGGTCATGAGCGGGTATTTATCAGCCGGAGGCTGGTGATTTAGCTTTAGATTTGCGTGAGGTCTTCCCTGCAAAGATTCGGATTGCCCGGGAAATGACCACACTAAAAAAATGAGTTATGATCGTCAATCTCAGCGCACAACATTCCCTCGTCAGCAACTGGGTCGCCGAGCTGCGTGATACCGGCATCCAAACGGACCGGCTGCGGTTCCGTCGGAATCTGGAGCGGATCGGGGAGGTCGCCGCATACGAGATCAGCAAAGTACTCCCCTTTACGGAAACAGAGGTTCAGACCCCGCTGGGTATCGCTACGCACCGGCTGCTACGACAGCAGCCTGTTCTGGCCACCATCCTGCGCGCGGGTCTTCCCCTGCACCAGGGATTGCTGAATTATTTCGACCGGGCCGACAATGCCTTCATATCGGCCTATCGAAAGCACCACAAGGACGGAAGCTTCGAGATCAGTCTGGAATACATATCCAGTCCGGAACTGGAGAACCGGGTGCTGATCCTTGCCGACCCGATGGTGGCGACCGGCGCCTCGCTGGTCAAGACCCTACACTACCTGAAGGAGGAAGGCAAACCCAGCGCCATCCACATCGTGGCAGCGATCGCCTGTACCGTTGGCATCGAGTACATCCTGCGGGAAGAGCCGAATGTCACCATCTGGTGTGGGGATATCGATGATGAACTCACCGCCAAAGGGTATATCGTTCCCGGACTGGGCGATGCCGGCGACCTGGCATTCGGTACCAAGACCCAAAGTTAAAGGACCGCCACAGAACACTGCGGCACAGTGCAATGTATCAGCCCTGTCATCCGAATGACGGTCTGCAATTAGCTGATTTTCCTTTTCGCAAGTCTTGATTTTGTCGTACTTTTCCAATTCGTTTCCGAAGCCCGAACGGTCACTGGGGCAATACCAAGGCCGCAGGCCGGTTATGGGAACGTGAAATGCCGATAACCGATGGTCACTCAATCGAGCGGAATGATAAAAGTATTTCTCACCCTGTGCCTCTGTGCGGTGCTGACGGTCGTGTCAAAGGCGCAGGACCCTAATTTTTCACAGTTCTTCGCGTCCCCTTTGACCCTCAACCCTGCACTCACGGGAAAATTTGACGGGGTGATGCGGGTCGCGGGAAATTACCGCAACCAGTGGCCGACCATCAACAATGCCTTCGTTACCAAGACCGCCTCTGTCGATTTTGGCGTCCTAAAAAATCGGCTCGCGGATATCGACCAAATGGGCGTCGGGATACTGGGTGTAACGGACCGGGCCGGAGACGGTGTTTTGATCACGAACTATGCAGGGCTTTCCCTCTCCTTCCACAAAGGTCTGGACGAAAACGGCCTGCACCAGATCGGAGCCGGCTTCCAGGCAGCCTATACCAACAAGCGGCTTGATGTGACCAAAGTGGTCTTCGAGGATGAGCTGACCCCGTTCGGTTTCGTGCCGGGTACGACGGGTGAGATCTTCAGCAACC
>JBJOMF010000191.1:0-4089 GCA_046052505.1 Bacteroidota bacterium
GCATGTGATCGGAGAAGTACTTCCCGAAAGGCAGGTCGTTCAGGCTCAGGTCCAGCAACTTGCTGCGTTCTACTTTTGTAACGGGAAAGGCCGATGTAGCGAGCATAAATGGCTATTTTTACGGTACAAAGGAAGGAAAAAAAACAACACCTGTTCGTATTAATTCCGATTGATGAGCGACTTGAGAACGATGCAGTTACCGGCATTCCTTGCGGCGGATTTATACCCCGATTCGCTCGTGGTATTCCCGACTCAAACACCTCCTCCGACCCCTGAAACGCAGAGCCCCTCCTCCTTTCGATATCTGGGCAGTAACGCGAAACAGGTGACGGTGATCGTGCAAAATGAAACACTCCCTTTTCTGCCGGACCCCGACCTCCTCTTTCTTTCAAAGATCCTCGAGGCCTGCAAACTGGGTTTACAGGATGTGGCGGTCGTGAACCTGAAAGCGGCCGGGGTCACCATTGACCATGACCTGTTGAAACGGGAACTCCGCCACAGAAACGTACTCCTCTTTGGCGCCAGCGCTGACGATATCGGTCTGCCCATCCGTTTTCCGCCGTTCCAGGTGCAGGCCTTCGATGGCGTGACCTACCTCGAGGCTCCGGCACTCCCCGACGTACAGCGCGACCGGGCGGTCAAGACACGGCTCTGGAACGCCTTGAAAACCCTCTTCCCCTCCTGAACCATGGTACTCCTGTTCGCCACCCATAATGAACACAAGGCACGTGAGATCCGCAACGTACTCCAAGGCGATCTTCAGATCATCACCCTTCTGGAAGCCGGGATCACCGACGAAGTACCGGAACCCTACGAAACCCTTGAGGCGAATGCCAGCGCCAAAACCAGGACCATCCGGGAACGAACGGGACTGGATTGTTTCAGCGAGGACACCGGACTCGAGGTGACCGCCCTGAACGGGGCACCCGGCGTAAAAAGCGCCCGCTACGCAGGATCCGACCGGTCCACCGAGGCCAACATGGACAAGCTGCTATCGGACCTGGCGCCCCATACCGACCGGAGTGCCCGTTTCCGCACCGTTATATCTTTGTTAATAGGCGGCCAGGAGTTTCGCTTCGAAGGTTGCTGCGCGGGACATATTCTTAAGGAAAAACGTGGTTCCGGTGGTTTTGGATACGACCCGATCTTTATTCCGGAGGGTTCGGACCGCAGTTTTGCCGAAATGGACCTCCCGGAGAAGAACCGCTACAGCCACCGGAAAAAGGCGGTGGAAAAGTTGGTCGAATTTTTGAACAGGTATGCACAAACCACCTGAATTGGAAAGCCTACGCAACCATAACCGACCGGAAAACGACCTTATCAAGGGATGCCTCAACGGCGACCGCCGGATGCAGGAAGAACTCTACAACCGCTACGCCCCTCGCATGTATGCCGTCTGCCTCCGGTATGCGGCCCAGAGCGAGGATGCGGTCGACATCCTGCAGGAAGGCTTCGTGAAGGTCTTTAAGAAACTGGACAGTTACCGGGGCGATGGCTCCTTCGAAGGCTGGATGCGCCGGATCTTCGTGAACACGGCCATCGAACAGTTCCGGCGCCGCAGGTACCTCATGCCAGTGACGGAAAAAGAAGAACACACCCTGGAGGCCGCCTACCCTTCGGCATTGGACGATCTCAGTGCGAAGGACATCCTCGCCCTGGTACGGGAATTGTCGCCCGGCTATCGGACGGTCTTCAACCTCTATGTGGTAGAAGGCTATAGCCACCGCGAGATCGCCGACATGCTGGGCATCAGCGAGGGAACCAGCAAATCCCAGTTGTCGCGGGCCAAGGCGATCCTGCAGGACCTTGTCCGGGTCCGGCTGGATGAAAAAAGGAATACGAATCGTACGTGATGAACAACCAATGGCAAGAAAGACTGGCCAGACTGGAAGTACCGCCTCCTGATTCGAGTTGGGAAGCGGTCCGTGACCGACTCGACGACGGAGCCATAGGAAGGCCCTTCGCACACAGGCTGGCCGATCTGCATGCCGACCCACCGACCGATGGCTGGAACGAAATCGATGCCCGTCTCTCCCATAGCGACCCATCTGTAGAGAACCGTCTTTCTACGCTGGAAATTCCGCCGCCCAAACAAGGTTGGGAACGGATCGCCCGGGAACTTGACCGAAGTTTCGTTGCCGAAAGAAATACCCGCCGATACCGCCGGGTGATCGCCGCCGCCGCCATGATTACGGTCGCCCTCGCCCTCTGGCTCGTGTTCGGCCGCACCGGCGGCGATACCTCCCCGTCAGCGCCCGCACTGGCTGAGCGTTTCAACATCCCGCTCCCCGGTGATGAACCGCTTTCCCTCGCTGTGACCACAACGGATCCTACCGGCGGCCCGGATCGCACGGATCATCCCGTAGCCGCAGCCACGTTCGCCGCTGTACCACCTGCACAGCAGACTCTGCCACTGAAAGCCCCAACGGATCTGCCATCGACGAAACTGAACAACCAGGACCGCTACATCGTTTGGATGACACCGGAGGGCCAGCTCGTCCGGCTCTCCAAAAAATTACAAAGCATGGTATGCTGTGTATCGGGCGAAGAGGAAGGCTCCCGCTGCCAGGACCAAGTCGGAAGATGGCAGCAACAATTGGCCGGATCGGCCGCAGCACATCCCGGTAATTTCCTTGACATACTCGATCTGGTCCGCGCCCTGGAAGATTATTGAAGCTCCCGGCTTATTTTTACAGGTACCGCATAATCCTGGTGTATGTCCCGCATCCGCATCGAATTGCCCGAACGACTCCCCTTTCAGTGCCGCATCGCCCTGCGGGTGACCGATATGAATTACGGCGGCCATGTGGGTAACGACCGCATTCTGGCGTTGGCACATGAGGCACGCGTTCAATTCCTGCAGTCCCTCGGCTATGAGGAATTGGATCTGGCGGGGGTAGGCCTGATCATGACCGATGCCGCTATCGAATTCAAGCAAGAACTTTTCTACGGAGACGAACTGCTGGTTGAGGTCGGTGCAGGGGATGCCACCCGGGTCGGATTCGACCTGTACTACCGGCTGGTGAAAAAAGGTCCTGCAGGTACAGCAACGGCGGCGAAGGTGAAAACAGGGATGGTCTGCTATGATTATTCCCTCAAGAAGATCGTCCCCCTACCCCATACGGCACGGGAACGGCTTGAGTGCAATCAGGCCTGATCCCAGATCTGCCAGCTCCTCTCTGCCTGAAGCCGCAGCATCTCCAGCCCGTTTTTGATCCGGGCACCCCGCTCCTCTCCCCGTTGCAGGAACAGGGTCTTCTCCGGATTGTAAACAAGGTCGTACAGCACGTGACTGGGACCGACGCCGTCAAAGGGAATCGGCGGACAACCATCCGTAGCGGGGTACTGCCCCAGCGGGGTGGTATTGATCAACAAGGGATGCGCAGCGATGAGTTCTTCCGTGAGCTGCTCATAGGTCAGCCCGCCACCAGTCGTGCGCCCAACGACCTGAAACGATACATGGCACCGGTCCAGCACGTAGCGAACGGCAGCGGACGCCCCTCCGGTTCCCAGTACAAGCGCTGGACCGTTCAGGTCGATCAGATACGGTCGCAGGCTCTGCTCGAATCCATCGATATCGGTATTGTAGCCGGTGAGCCGTCCCCCACGGATCCGAATGCAATTGCAGGCCCCGACTCCGGACGGGATCGCGCTTTCGTTGAGATATGCCAGCACCTGCTGCTTGTACGGTATGGTCACGTTAAGTCCTTCCAGTTCCGGCTCGGCACTCAACAGTTCCGGCAGCCGGTCGATCGACGAAAGTGGGAACAGGTCGTACCGGCAATCGCTGCGTCCCTCCCGCTGAAATTTCTCGGTGAAGAAGCGCTGCGAAAAGGAATGCGTCAGGGGCGATCCGATGAGGCCGAAGCGCCGCATCAGGACGTCGGCTTTTTGTCGAGGAACAGCATGAACGTATCCCCGCGGAGACCTACACGCATGGCCTCGAGGGGAATAACCTCCGACGGAGCGATATTCCCCAGGTTCACGTTGCATCCGATCAATTCGATGAAGTAGAGTTGCTGCGCTTTTTGCGGCGCCTCCCAGATGATCCGCTCTGCGGGGATCTGTGTGAGGATCTCCTGAACCAGT
>JBJOMF010000192.1:0-3090 GCA_046052505.1 Bacteroidota bacterium
CGCCGAATTTGCGGCCGCTGCCGCCGGCCACATGGTACAGGCCGTGAAAACCGCCGAAGTGTTCCTCACAAGCATGTATAGCCGAAAGAGCGGTGTCGGGCGCTGTCGCATCGCCGGGGATCACCAGGGCCTGTTCGCCCAGTGCGGCACCGGCCTTCGCCGCACTTTCGGTGCTGCGACCCACCACCACCACCCTGGCGCCCTGCGCAATGAATGCCTGGGCCGCCGACAGACCAATGCCGGTGGTGCCTCCGATGATCACCAGTGACTTTCCCGTTAAGAGTGGGGTGGCTGCCATGTTATGGTCCCTCGATCATTTATTATTATAGAACAGGTCCTTGCCCGCCGCTTCCTGCTTGGGTATGCCGCTGCAGCTGTATTTCAATCCAACACCGATCCCTCCCGTGGCCTGAAAATAATCCACGCGCAGGCGATGATACCCTTTTTTCAAAGCGGCCGCTCCTTCCTTCTCATCATTACCATGAAAGCCATCGTGATTGATGACTTCCCTGCCGTCGATGAACAAGCGGCTGCCGTCATCGGAATTCAGGTAAAAAGTATACAGGGCGTCTTTTGTAGCTTTGAAATATCCGTCGAATCTGAGTCCGACGTTTTCCTTGCGCGTGGCATATTCCGCATCCACTTTTCCGGCCACGCCCTCCTTCACTGCTTTTTGTGCATCGATTTCGGCAGTGGTCTGCGGCGTCCACTCATGGGCGCTGAACCGCAGGCCTGGGAGGACATTTTTGATTTGCACCGGCTTCATCCATTCATAAACGTTGAAGTCCTGCTGCGCCACGCCGCTGGGCAAAGCCTCACCGTTCACGGCAATGGCCCGTACCACCCCGGATGCCTGCGGCACAATGGGACCAGTATAGCGAGCCGAAGTGGCATCGGGTAGCGTGCCATCCATAGTATAATGGACCTCCGAGCGGCCTTCACCCCGCAGGGTGATCACGGGTTTCAATGCACCCGGAGCATACGTCACTTCAATGGCCGGCTTTGCGGTAAACCGACCGTAGTTCCCGATCTCCAGCACATAAGCAGCGGTCGATTTGAACGCATTGGGATCATACTCGGGGAGGTCGACCACAACAGCAGAACCTTGCTGAGACCATGACAGGGGTTGTCCGTCCTTCGATAAAAAACGAATGCGGGTCCCCTCCGGCAGCACGAGGTCATTCAATGATAATTTTTTGCTGGAAGGATAACGGGGGAAGATGGCATACAGGGTATTGGTGGCCGGCTTGTAGGTGTAAAACAATTCCTTGACCGCATATCCCGGGTCGGGATCGACGGTTTGCTTCAGCATGATGTCCTGATGGTGATTCCAATCCGTAGACACTCCGTGTGCGGCTTTGAAATCCTTCTTCCCCTCACTCCACTGGACTGTTTTCTTCCAGCGGGTGGTCCCGTAGATCGCGTCTCCGTTGACAGCAAGCCAGTCACCGATTTCCAGTAAACGCTCCTGCATGATGGGGGGGATCTTGCCGTGTTCATCCGGACCGATATCGAGCAGGAAGTTGCCGCCCCGGCTCACCTTGTCGATCAGGGCGATGACCAGCGACTGTGTGGAATTATAATCCCAGGCATCTTCTTCCCGGTTGTAGCCATAACTGTACCCCATGCCTCGGCTCTCTTCCCAGTAATGATCCTCGAAATCCAGGTCGGGCTGGTATTCCGGGGTATAGATGCCCCCGTGTTTGAAACGCACGCCGGAGCCCCAGCGGTCATTGATGACGATCTTGTCTTTTACCGGGCTTTCATTATACAACCAGGCAATGAATTGCTGGCTCTTCCAGGTTTCGGCCGTGGCATCCCAGTCGCCATCGGTCCAGAACACATCAGGCTCATAAGTATGGATGAGGTCTTTCATCTGCGGCCAGGTGTGCTGCGCTGCAAACGATGAAGGATCTTTCTTCCAAAGAGGGTTGAACCACTCATATAATGAATAGTACATGCCGGCGCGGACCGAAGTTTTCCGAACGGCGGTGAACAAATCCCCCAGCAGGTCCCTCTTCGGTCCTACTTCGAGGGCATTCCAGGGGAAGCCCCAGGTGCCGCTGGCCTCTTTGCTCGGCCACAGGGCAAAGCCGTCGTGGTGCTTTGACGTGAGCACGATGTATTTTGCCCCGGAGCGTTCAAAAAGCTTCGCCCATTCATCGGGCTGATACAATTCGGCTTTGAAATCATTCGCCAGCTGGTAATAGGTGCGCTCGCCGAACTTGCTCTGATGGAAGGCCTGCCGGTTTTTATCCGTGGTCTGCAGCCCCTGCTGATACCATTCCGCATAATTCCCCTTGGTGCTCCAGCCGGGCACTGAATAAACACCCCAATGGATGAAGATCCCGAATTTGGCATCCCTGAACCATTGCGGCACGGGGCGTTTATCCAGCGAAGCCCAATCGGGTTGGTAGGGCTGTGCAAAGCACAGCAAAGGAAGAACAAGCAAAAGCAATAGCGCCGGTTTTTTCATAACGGTGATTTCCGGGTTGAAGTTAATTGTTTTCAACTGTAATTGTGCTTTAAGGCAGAGCAGGGCAGGGACTCAGACCCGCTATTCGATGACCCACCAGGAGTATCCGTTGGCCTCCAGCCTGACGGTGAGCGAAAGCGTATAATCGCGGCTCACTCTATACGCCTTTGCAGGGCCCTCCTGCTCGCGCACCTGAAGAGCCTCCCGCTCGCCGGTATAGTAAACGGGTATCTCCAGGGTCCGGGTTATGGCATAAGGCAAGGGGTTGAATAACACCATCAGGCCTTTTTGACGTGAATGGGGGGCAACATGCAACCACCCGTCCCAGTCGCGGCCATCGGCACGGCGCAGGTGGATGATGTCGGCATTGAGCAGCTCCCGGTATTTCTTGTACCAGCGGATCACGCGTTCCACCGCGAGCCGTGTACTATCGGTGTCGTATAACCGAGGGCCCCGGTAACAGGCCTGCACGCCGGCGCCGTAATATTGCATCATCAGCTGCTCATAATCGCCCAGATGCTCGCTGAGCGGTTCCAGGATGGCTTCAGGCCCTCCGCCTTGATACTTGGTAAGAGGCACAAAACCCCATCCCATGGAAGGTGTTTTCTCAAAAG
>JBJOMF010000193.1:0-4272 GCA_046052505.1 Bacteroidota bacterium
GTAGCTGAAGTAGTACAGGCCGCCGACCGCAGGGCTGCCATAACCGGTGCGGGCATAGAAGTTACCCAGATTGGTGCCGCCGACACGGAATACGCTTTTCGTACCCTTGGGACGGTAAGACACCTGCGCATCCCACCAACCGAAGTAAGGCAGGGTGCCGGTCACGAACGTGCCCTCGTAATAGTTATTATCCTGCCACTTGTACACGACATTGAAGCCGATGTTCTTGTAGAAGTTGTCGGAACGAACCCCAATGTTGTAACGATACTTCGGCGCATTGAAGAAGGTCACCTGCCCTACGGGTAGGTCTCCGTCGATCACATCGGAGAACAGGTTTCCGTAGATGGACACTTTCTTGCTGAACTGATAGTCCAGACCGACACCCCAGCCACGGGTCTTTACGACGGTGGTGGAGTTCTGCACGTACGAGAGGTTCACGCTGGAGAACGGCGAATAGATCGGCAGCTTGCTTGAACTGGTCGATTGAACCACGGCCTCGCTGACGAGGAAGTTCTCGTAACGGCTCATATAATAATAGGCATCGATCAGCAATTTCTTGCCAATGATCCCCTTGTAACCTGCTTCGTAGGAGTACACCACTTCCGGCTTCACTTCCGTGTAACGGGCCGGCACCAGGCGGGACGAATCAGCCGGAGAACCGGCACGATAGCTCAGCACACTGGCGGCGGTGTAGCCGGGACGGGGACCTGCCGTAAAGGAACCCCCTGCACCCGGTGTGCCCAGGCCGTAATAGGTCTGGAATTCCGGAAGACAGCCGATAAGGAAGCTGGAACCGCCACCCAGACGCAGACTGATATACTGGTTCTGGTTCGTCGGGAAGCGATAGGCCGTCTGGTAAGAGAGGCGGAGGTGATTATCATTGGCAACCTTCACCGTGGCAGTGACCCGGGGCGTGAAGCGTCCTTCGAAATTGGTCTGCTTGTCGTAGCGACCGGAAGCGGTCAGCGTCAACACATCGTCAAACAGCTTTTTCTTGAGCTGAACGTATCCGCCATATTCATTGATGCGGATGGCATTGGCTGTATCGGCGAACACGGTTCCGCGAGAATTCATGACCCACTGCTTCCAGCCCCCTCCAACGAGGACCTCAACGGTTTTGGAGAATCCGAGGGCATCGGAAAGATTGACCTGCGTTTCCATGGCATAGAGGTCTGATTTATCAAGGAACTTGGCACCGCCGGGACGATTCACGGGGGTGTTGCGGATCAAATTGGCGGCATCCTTGAACTGCTGGCTGCCGGGTTGGAAACGGCCCTGCTCGGCGAAAGCGCGAGCGGACAGATGCAATTGGGCATCACTGAGGGCACCTGCGGACTGGCGACGACTCTCAGAAAAATTCAGGATGTATTGGGGGAACCAGGATCCGGCGATGGCAGGCAAACTGCTGCTGTTCACGCTGGGCTTCCACGACTCGTTCATGAACGAACCGAGGGCATCCCCGATGTAGGAGTCACCGGCATTTTCCTGGATGGTATAGGCCCGGTACATCCAATTCTTGGACTTCACTTCGAACTTGTGCTGGGCCATTTTGAAATTGCGGAGGGAGTAGCGGTTGGCACCGGTGTAAACCGTGGTACCGGTACCGAAATAGGAATTGATGGACGCCTCCGTGTTATCGTTGATCTTGTAATGTGCTCCGGCATTGACCTTGAAGTTGAGAACACCGTAATCGACCAATTGGTCTTCCAGGTAGCCCGTACGTGTCACATTGGTTTGGGCACCAAAGTAATTACGAGTGACACCGAAATACATCGGGAGGTAAAGCTGGGCCGCCTGACCGATGGGACCGGTTGCACCACCCGGCAGACCACTCAGGAAGAGACCGACCTGAGCGTTACTGGGATACGGATTGGTTCCGAAAAACCCGTTGGCAGCAGCTTGCAGGTTCACCAGGCCGCCGGAGAGACCCAGCACCTGTGCATTGATCCCGCTGGACAGCAGCGAGGCCAGCTGATTCAGGTTCACGCTGGTCTCATCGCCGTACACATTCACCCCATTGAAATTGGGGTCGCTCTGGCGATTGCCTCCCACCACCTGGCTGAGGATACCGATCTGTTGCTTATTACGATAATCTTCCGCTTCCCAGTCGCTGCCCCGGATCAGTTCACCGGAGAGACGGAAGGCAAGACGATTTTTATAGACCTTTGCCCAGCGCATGGCGACATTGTTGTAGGGAGCAGCACCCCGCTGCTTGCGGTCGACATGCATGATACCCTGCTTGACATTGTAGCTGAAGCCCTGGTACTTGAAGGGGCTCTTGCTGGTGATCAGCACCGTGCCGTTCATACCGCCCGATCCGTACAGAGCGGAGGAGGCCCCGGACAACACCTCAATGTTGTCAACATCCAGGTCGGTGAGACCAACGATGCTACTCACGGCAAAGTTGAGACCCGGAGCCTGGTTGTCCATCCCGTCGATCAATTGGTTGAGGCGTACGTTACCGCTGCTGACGAAACCACGTGTCGTCACGGTACGGAACGTCAGGCTGGCCGTATGCACGTCCACGCCCTTGAGGTTGGAGATCGCTTCGTACACAGAAGGGGCTGCCACGTTCTTGATGACGGCAGGGCCCATCCGTTCAACGGTCACAGGGGATTCGAGGATCCGTTGGGGCGCGCGGGTAGCGGCGACCACAACTTCCTCACCCATGTAATAGCTTACTTTGAGCGCGACATCGAGGGGCTTGGATGCGTCGGAGACCGTGACCTCCTGCTTTTCAAACCCGCTGGATGTGATCACCAGCACTACGGGCAGCTTCGCCACGTTCAGGCTGAAATCGCCGTCGGAATTGGTATAGGTACCCTGACTGGTGCCCTTGATGCTGACTGAAACAGCCGGCATCGCATCCTGACTGGAACTGTTCTTGATCTTACCTGTAATGGTAACATTCTGTGCATTAACAGATAACGTAGACAGTGCCGCAATCAACCAGACAGCTAAAAAGCGGTAGCTTTTTCTCATAAACGGGAATTTTAGTTTTGGAATTTGGGCGGAAAATTAATAATTGTAAAGTTTATCTAAAAATTTAATTTTTAAGGGGGTAGCCGGGGTGTGGATACCGCCTTCAGAAGCCCGAAAAAGGGAAAAAATGTTGAAATCTGGTATGCCCCGCAATTGGCAGGGTCTGCCCACCTGTTTACTTTCGAAACATGCCCCGATTTACGCTGCCCCATCAGACCGGATTTTATCAGGGAAAGGTTCGAGATGTGTACACCATTTCGGGCAACTGGCTGGTTATGGTCGCCAGTGACCGGATCTCTGCATTCGATGTGATCCTGCCCCGCCCGATACCACATAAAGGACAGGTTTTGAACCAGATAGCGGCATACATGCTGCGGGCTACCGCCGATATTTGCCCGAATTGGCTGGTCGATGTTCCGGCCCCGCAGGTATCCATCGGCCACCGCTGTGAACCCTTCCGGATCGAATTGGTGGTTCGCGGGAACCTGGTCGGACATGCGTGGCGGACCTATGCCTCCGGGGAACGGCAACTTTGCGGGGCCAGGATGCCCGAAGGGCTTCGGGAAAGCGACCCCTTCCCCACCCCCCTGATCACTCCCAGCACCAAGGCCGAGGCGGGTCATGATGAAGATATCACTCCCGACGAGATCCTGCGGCGGGGACTGTGCACCGCTTCGGAATGGGAGGAGATGGCGCACTACGCCCTGGCCCTTTTTGAACGGGGCCGGACGATCGCGGCCCAGCGAGGATTGATCCTGGCCGATACCAAATATGAATTTGGGAAACGCGAGGGTCGTATCCTGCTAATGGACGAAGTGCATACGCCTGACAGTTCACGCTTTTTCCACGCCGAAGGTTTCGACGACCGGCAACGCCGGGGGGAACGTCAACGGCAACTGAGCAAGGAATTCGTCAGGGAATGGCTGATCGCGAACGGGTTCATGGGGAAGGAGGGCCAAACGGTACCGGAAATGTCTGACGAGTGGGTAACGGTCATTTCGAAACGATACATCGAACTATACGAGAATGTGACCGGTGCCCCCTTTGTTCCTGAGAACCTGACCCCGGAACAGATGCAGGCCTGTATCATCCGCGCGTTGGATAAATGGGTCCGAACGGAGTAGGCAAAGCACCGGAATCGGTGCTTTGCCTGCGGGCGCTGCCCCATCATTGCTGACGGCCGAAGGAAGACGCCTTGAATGCCCGACCGGTTCCTTTGCCTCCCACCAGGGGGCAATAGTAATCCAACGCATCCTGTGCCTCATTATACGTGAGCCAGAAATCGGTCAC
>JBJOMF010000194.1:0-4226 GCA_046052505.1 Bacteroidota bacterium
CTGGAAGGACTGGGCAAACTGCTCAATACGATCAAGATCGTGCAGGGACGGCTTAACCCCTCACTGGCGATCGAAGGGATTCTCATGACCATGTACGACGGGCGTCTCCGGCTCTGCAATCAGGTCGTCAGTGAAGTGCGGCGGCATTTCGAGGACATGGTGTTCAGCACGATCATACACCGCAATGCCCGGCTGGCCGAGGCACCCAGCGCAGGCAAGCCAGTGGTCCTGTACGATGCCAACAGCAAAGGCTCGATGAATTACCTCAACCTTGCCAAGGAGATCCTGCAAAAAAATGACATGACAAAGATCCGCAATGAGGAACGGATCCTGGAACTCTGAATGGCCCGGCCATAACCGAACAACTGACACATGACCAACCCGAAACAGAACAAGGAATTATTGGGAAAAGGGATCCGCTCCCTCTTGCAAAGCATCGATGCCGATCTGAAGACGGGCAGTGGCCAGCTGAAACCCTCCGTGGTGGAATCCGCCACCGGTACCAGCCGGATCCGGATCGAGGATATCGATACGAATCCCCGGCAGCCCCGATATGATTTCGATGAAACGGCATTGAATGAACTGGCTGCATCCATCCGGCTGCACGATATCATACAACCCGTAACGGTCAGCAAAATGCCCAGCGGCCGCTACCGCCTGATCGCAGGCGAACGCCGCTTGCGGGCCGCCCGGCTGGCGGGGCTGCAGGATATCCCCGCCTATGTACGGCAGGCCAATGATGCCCAGCTCCTCGAACTGGCCCTCCTGGAGAACCTGCAGCGCGAGAACCTGAACCCGATGGAAGTATCCATGAGCCTGCAGCGTATGATGGAAGAGCTGGACTATACACAGGAGCAGGTGGCCCGGCAGATCGGCAAGGACCGAAGCACTGTGGCCAACTTCATCCGCCTGCTCAACCTGCCGCCCGACATACAGCTGGCCGTGCGCAAGAACGAGATCAGCTTCGGACATGCCCGAGCGATCCTGGGTGTGAACGAGGTCGACAAACAAATGCTCCTCTACCGCGAGGTACGTGATAAAGGCCTGTCCGTCCGACAGACCGAAGCACTGGTGCAGGCCATGAACCGCAAAAGCCCTGTAAAAAAAGCGGCCAAGAGCCACCTCTCCCCCGGCATGCAACGCATCGAGGACAAGCTGGCCTCGCATTTCGGGACCCGCGTCAAACTGCGCCCCAGCCGGAACGGCGGCGGCCAGATCCATATCGAATATTACTCACAGGAGGAATTCAACAAGATCCTTCGCCTGATGCAGGCCCCGCTGGACTGACCCCCCCTCACATGCGCTGGCTCCTCCATACGATCATCGTCTTGCACTGCATGTCCGGTGCACCCCGCGCGCAGGATACCACGTTGCGCACCGGTACCCGGAACGATACGGTCCGCAAACAGACCCGCTACGACTCCGCATTTGCCCGACACAGCCCGAAAAAAGCGGCGATCCGTTCCGCGCTCCTTCCGGGTCTGGGACAGATCTACAACAAGAAATACTGGAAAGTTCCCATCGTGTACGGGATCCTGGGCGTAAGCGGCGGCGTATTCCTGTACAACCTGGGGCAATACAACGACACACGCTTTGCCTATCGGGTGAAGTACAACATGCGTGTGAACCGGACCGACTCTGCGCTTTTTGCGAGCATCAAACCCTCTCTGCAACCGATCAGCGAGGAATCCCTGCGTTTCTACCGCAACCAGTTCCGGCGTGATATCGATTATTCGGCATTGGTATTCCTCCTCCTCTGGGGACTGAACGTGGTCGATGCCGCCGTGGACGCACACCTGAAAAGCTTCGACGTGAGCCCCGACCTCAGCCTCCGCGTCCGCCCCGGTCATTCCGAACTCGCCGGCACCAACGGCATCAGCCTCGTACTCCGCATCGGCCGCTGAAAATCCGTACTGGCACGGGTACCCCCGCCGGGGTTTATGGCTACATTTGTCAGAACACAATACACATGAAACTCGCTCTGATCGGATACGGCAAGATGGGACATGCCATCGAGGAGGCCGCCCTCAAACGCGGCCATGCCATTCTCTGGAGGATCGACGTCGCCAACCGGGGCGAGCTGACCGCCGAGCACCTTCGCCAGGCCGATGTGGCCCTTGAGTTCACCGGACCCGATACGGCTTACGACCATGTCCGCTCCTGCCTGGAGTGGGGTGTCCCTGTCGTAAGCGGATCTACCGGATGGACCGGGCAACTCGACCGCATCCGTCGGCTCTGTGAGGAGCGCAAGGGCAGCTTCATCCACTCCAGCAACTTCAGTATAGGCGTGAATCTTTTTTTCGAGATCAATAAACGGCTGGCCGAACTGATGGCACCCCACCCGGACTATGAAGTCCTGTTGGAAGAGACCCACCATACCCAAAAGAAAGACGCGCCGAGTGGCACGGCCATTACTCTCGCCGAACAGGTCCTGGAACGGATCACCCGGAAAAAACGATGGGTGAATGAACTGAGCGATCATCCGGAAGACCTGGAGATCATCAGCCAGCGGGAAGACCCCGCTCCCGGCACCCACCGGGTCACATATGCCTCGGCCATCGACACCATCGACATCATGCATACGGCTCACAACCGGGCCGGATTCGCCAACGGCGCGGTACTCGCCGCCGAATTCCTCCGCACCCGAAAAGGGTTCTACACCATGAAAGACGTCCTTGGGATCTGATCGATGCTCATCCCCCGCACCATATCATGGTTCTTCCTGCTGACCGCTGCCACCCTGCGGGCACAGACCGGCCGGCAACCGGAACACCCCTTCTCCGAGCGCATCGAATCAATCAGGATGCCCGGAACGCAACAGGCAGCACAGTGGATCGACTCGAACCTGCAACGCGAGGAAACCCGAATGAAACGATCGCACCTTCGGACCGACTCCATGGCCGTGGCGGAACGGAAACTGGAACTGGGGCATGCCCGCTACCGGGCCGGCGACTATGAGGCTGCCGAAAAAGAATATCGGGAATCCATCGCCCTGCTGGAAGGCACCGGCGACCTCCGCAAACTGGCCATCGCCCATCAGGCACTGGCAAGCCTCTACCGAAAGACCCGTGTACCCGATCGGTCGTTGGAGCAATATGAAAAGGCAGCCAGCCTGTTCGCATCGGCCCGCGACTCGGCCGGCATGGCCCGCGTATGGGATGAATCGGGCCTTGTCTATGAATACCTCAGCGATTACCGAGAGGCCCTGCGTCGCTACACGAGTTCACTGGAACTGGCCCAACGGCTGGGCGACTCGCTGACCGTCTCCTACTCCCTGAGCAAACTGGCCGGCGTGCACGTGATCGAAGGCAAATACGACCTGGCGGAATCGCTCCTGCTGCGCTGCCTCCGCATTCGGGAAACGCTGGGCGACAGCATCGCCATGGCCCTGGCCTACTCCGACCTGGGCCTCGCGATGAATGCCAAAGGAGATGCCACCAAAGCAACAGACTACCTCACCGCCAGCAACCGGCTCGCAGAACCCCTGCAGTATGCCGAACTGATTTCCACCAACTACAATGAACTGGCAAGGGCGGCAAGCCGGCAGGGCAATTATCAGCAAGCCTATGGGTATTTCATCCGCCACAGCCGGCTGCGAGACAGCCTGGTCAATCTCCAAAGCAGCCGCGAGATCCAGCGCCTAAACACCCGCTATGAAAGAGCGCAGCGGGAGCAGAAACTGGCCAACCAGCAGAACCGGATCCGCACACAGACCTATCTCATCGCTGGGATCCTGATGCTGGTGGTATTCGGAGTCGGATGGGCCTACACGCTGAACAAGCGCTTTCGCCTTCGAAAAGAACACCAATTGCAGTCGGAGATACTGCGCCAGCAGGAACTGAAGGCCCGGGCCATCCTGGAAGCAGAGGAAAAGGAACGGGAACGGATCGCAAAAGACCTGCACGACGGCGTAGGCCAGATGCTCAGCGCCCTGAAGATGAACCTATCGGCCCTGGAGTCCGAGATCCCCTTTGCAGATCCCGAACAACGTGCGTTGTACGAAAAGGCGATCGGACTGATAGATGAAAGCTGCCGGGAAGTCCGTACCGTTTCACATGTCATGATGCCGAACGCCCTGCTCAGGAACCACCTGGACGGGGCCATACGAGAGTTCGTGAACCGCATCCATCCACGCACCCTGCAGGTGCAGGTACATACGGAAGGACTTGACACAAAACTGCATTCCGATGTGGAAACCGTACTGTACCGGGTCATTCAGGAATGTG
>JBJOMF010000195.1:0-3565 GCA_046052505.1 Bacteroidota bacterium
CATGACCTATACGGCCGAATGCCGGGTGCTGGTTTCGCGTATCCATCCGAATCAGTTCCTTCCCGGTATGGAGTTGGCGGTCCGTATCGATCCGAAAAACGAGAAGAACGTGGTGATCGACCGGTCAGGCCCCTTCCAATCAGGGAGCGGAACCCCTTCAGCCAAAGACCTGCAGGAAGAACTGGAAAAGTTGCAGCAGGAACAACAGCAGATCGCCGCGACGGGACGGCCAGCCCGGGCCATCGTAAAGCGGTACACCTGGCTGGGAGCCTATGTCAATGGCAATAACCCCTATGTGGAACTGGAACTCGAGATCATCCCCGATCAGGCCCCTGCCTTCAGCGGAAAGGCGCGTGGGGTGATCGGTGAAGCCGCAGTGGCAAAGTTCCAGCCCGGGGAAGAGATCTTCGTCAAGTACGATCTGTATGACAACAGTCGTGTGGTGATCGAACGCTCCTGACCCCCAACCCCCGCATTTTCCTACTTTTGCCGCAAAGCCGTGGCATATGAAACTCTCCCATCTTTCGGAAACCCTGATCGGTTCGGAGATCGTCAAACTGGGAGGTGAGATACGGGAGAAGATCCGGCAAGGTGCCCGCATCTATAATTTCACGGTCGGCGACTTCGATCCGGCCATTTTCCCCATCCCTAAAGAACTGGAGGAAGCCATCATCGATGCCTACCGCCAGCATTTTACCAATTACCCCGCCGCTGAGGGTAATCTCGACCTGCGTGAAGCCTTAAACGCCTTCATCCGGGATGAGGAGGGACTGGACTATGGAACCGATGAGATCCTTGTTGCGTCAGGTGGGCGGCCACTGATCTACGCCGTTTTCAGGGCCGTTTGCGATACGAACGACCGCGTCATCTATGCCGTACCCAGTTGGAACAACAATCACTACACCCATTTTGTGGAGGGAAGACATACCGTTATCGAAGCCCGGGCCGAGAACAATTTCATGCCCACAGCCGATGAGATCCGGCCTTTCATCCGGGAAGCGACCCTGCTGTCACTGTGTTCCCCTCAGAATCCAACCGGTACTACATTCCGCAAAGAAGACCTGGAGGCCATCTGCGACCTCGTACTTGAGGAGAATGCCCGCCGTGGTGCCGGAGAAAAGAAACTGTATGTGATGTACGACCAAATGTACTGGCACCTGACCTTCGGCGATATCCGGCACCTGGACCCTGTACGCCTGCGTCCCGCAATGCGAGACTACACGATCTTCATCGATGCGATCAGCAAGGTCTTTGCCGCCACCGGAGTACGCGTAGGCTGGAGTATGGGCCCCGCACGGGTCATCGCTAAAATGAAGTCCATCCTCACCCATATCGGTGCCTGGGCCCCGATGGCTGAACAGAAAGCGGTGGCCCGCTACCTGCACCAGCGGGAACCGATCCGCAGGTACCTGCACCATTTCAAAGAGGAGATCGGGGAACGACTGACCCGAATCTATGACGGGCTACAGCAATTGCGGTCGGAAGGGATGAAAGTCGATGCGATCGCACCGGAGGCGGCCATCTATCTGACGATCCGATTCGACCTCTGCGGACAGTCGACTCCTGAAGGCAAGCGGCTGGAAACCCAATCGGACGTGACCGACTACTTACTCGATGCCGCAGGCCTGGCCGTGGTACCCTTCTATGCCTTTGGTGCCTCCCGGCAATCACCCTGGTATCGCCTCAGTGTAGGTACCTGTAAAAAAGAGGAGATCGCCGAGATGCTGGAGCGACTCCGCGCCGCCCTCATTCGGCTCCGGTGACCGGAATGCCGCTGTTTCGTACGACGGGGGATTGGGATCAGTTCTTGTTGAGAAGAAACCGGAAGGGACGCAGGCGAAAGAACCGGGTTTCTTTCAGGATGCGCCGGGGATCGCGTGTGATCCGGTTGCGGTTCACCAATTCATGCGCCTGACAGAAAACAGCGCTATGCTCCACCGTCTGCAATACGACATGCAGCCGGTCCAGAACCTCCCCGGTAGGGTCAGAAAATTTTTCCGAAACCAATATGTCACGATGTGAACGGATCATCCGGTACCATTAAAACCCTGTGCCCTTGGCTGAGGGGCATCCGCAATTCTTGCCCCCCTTGCCGGAACCGGAATAGTAATTCCGGCTGCAGGCCGTCAGCAAGAACATTAAAAACAAGGCAAGGGCGGCTTTGTTGATGTGTTTCATAAAAGGAATACCAAATTAAAACTATTTTACGGATTGTACCGGTTCTTGCCCGCTGAAATCGATAAATTTTAACATGCCATCCCCCATCAATAATGGAAGACCCCGGATCCTGGTCGCTCCGCTGGACTGGGGGCTGGGCCACGCCACCCGCTGCATTCCCCTGATACAGGAACTGCTGACACAGGGTGCCGATGTATGGCTGGCCGGCGAAGGGACACAGGAAGCCCTGTTGCGGGAGGAGTTTCCCCAACTTCCTTTCTTGCCTCTGCCCGGCTACCGGGTCCGCTACGCCCGCACGGGCACCGGTCTGGCCTGGCAGTTGCTGCGCCAATTACCCCGACTGAGGCAGGCCATCCGCAATGAACACCGTTGGCTCAAGACCATGGTGCTAAAGCATGGATTTCAGGGCGTCATCAGCGATAACCGCTACGGGTTGCATCACCGAAACGTCCCTTGCTTCCTCCTGACGCACCAGCTTCGGATCCAGTCGCCCCTTGGGGCCTGGTCGGAACGGCTTCTGCAACGGACCCATTATCGCTTGTTGCGGCCCTTTACCGCCTGTTGGGTGCCGGATACGCCCGGTGAAGACAATCTTGCCGGAGCCCTGGCCCACCCAACGCGGCTTCCCTCGATACCGGTTCACTATATCGGATGGCTCAGCCGTTTCACGGCCAAGTCCATGCCGGTTGAAAAAGATCGCCTGCTGGTGATCCTGTCCGGACCCGAACCGCAACGAAGTATCTGGGAGAACCGGTTGCTGGAGCAACTGGCCGCCTACCCACATCCGGTTACCCTGGTCCGCGGGCTCCCCGGACACCAGCGGCTGATCCCGTCTACCTCCACGTTGGAGTGCCACAATCATCTGGATACGTCGGCACTGGGCGACGCATGGCAGCGGGCAGGGTTCGTACTCTGCCGCAGCGGATACAGCTCCCTCATGGATGCGACGCGGCTGGGACGTCCCTGCATCGTAGTTCCCACACCCGGACAAACAGAACAGGAGTATCTGGCCCGATATGGGATGGAACGCAAGCGGGTGCTCGCCTTCGATCAGCGCAGCTTCTCCCTTCAGGACGCGTTGCAGCAGGCCCGCGTTTTCCCATTCGAATCTGCCGTTGGATCCGAAACGCAGCTGCTGCACAAAACAATCGGCAGATTTCTGTCATCGCTGCGCTCCGCCTAACTTTGGCACTCAAATCGTTTTTTGAACACCCGCTCCACCGCGCATATCGCCGTTCTCACAACCAATCTCTTTTTTGCGGGTAACCTAAGTCTCGTCAAGCATATTTCTCCGGAAAAAATCGGTCCGTACGGACTCAATATCGTTCGGGTGGGAGGAAGCTTGGTACTGTTCTGGCTGTTTTGGTTCTTTGAGCGCAACACCCCG
>JBJOMF010000196.1:0-4724 GCA_046052505.1 Bacteroidota bacterium
ATCGTCCTGAACCGACTGGTGTTGAAAAAGAAGCGACTGGAAACCCGATTCTTCGAACTCACCAATAACTGACAACCTGATGCGATCCCTGCTCCATACCGAGTGGCTGAAGATGAGGAAATATCCTGCATTCTGGTGGATCATGGGATTGACCGCCCTTTCTTACCCGGGCATCAACTTCATATTCTATCAGGTTTACAGCGAGATCACACAGAATACCACCCAGGCCGGTCAACTGGCCCGCTTGGCGCTCGGCAATCCGTTCGCTTTCCCGGAGGCCTGGCATACCGTGGCCTTCTTCTCTTCCCTATTCGTGTTCATCCCCGCCGTGATGGTGATCATGTTCATAACGAACGAGTACAGCTACCGAACACACCGTCAGAATATCATCGATGGATGGAGCCGCGACCAGTTCATAGCCAGCAAAATGACCGATGTACTGCTGATAGCAGGGATGATCACGGTCCTGTATGCGACCATCGCCCTGATCACAGGATGGGTAACGCATGACCGCCTGTTACGGGATACCTGGGGGCAATCCTATTACATCGGCTTGTTCGCGCTGCAGACTTTCTCCCAATTATCGATCGCCTTTCTGATCGGATTTCTCATCCGAAAAGCCTTTCTGGCCCTGGGGGTCTTCTTGTTCTGGTTCATCATCCTGGAGCCCATCCTGGTGGCCCTGCTCCGTAATTACGGGAATGACCAGGGCCGGTACCTTCCGATCGAAATGTCCGACCGACTCATACCGATACCCGCATTTCTGGGGAAACTGGACGAGTCCGGCTACCGACAGGCATTGGAACGAATACCCCAACAGGTGGTCTACACCCTTTTACTCACGGCACTGATCTGGCTGCTCTGCTTCCGCCTGAATCGTCGACGTGACCTGGTATAAAAAACCCCCCGGTAGACACCGGGGGGAACAACTAAAAAATCACTAGCTGATGCTCAGTGGTTTCATTGGAACGAACGCTCTTGCACGCCGGAGCACCTCGGCGCTATGATTCAATCGGGTTTTTTCCCCTCCAGGAACGTATTGATAGAACTGATCTGCACCTGATTCCTGTCGTCGGCCTTGACCTCATACTGGCTGTAGAACGCCTCGATATGGGAATTGTGATTGTACAATTCCATATTGCGGCGGATATAGGCCGGCACAGTCTCAAACTCATTGTTCGGATCGGCCGTGTTCACATTGAACGACAGATTGCGAAGCTTTTGCAACCGTTCGACCGCCCTGCGTTTCTGTTCTTCCGCTTCGTCCTGCAGCGCAGGAACCTCTGCATCTTGGAACAGGGCTGCGGGAGTTTGATGGGCCAACGGCATATCCGCCGCCGGAATGTCATCCCGTTCCACCAGTTGCATCTGAAGGTCGAAGAGCTCCTCTTCCTCCCGCGGGGCAACCTCCGGTACCGGGACCGGTTCTTCGGCAGAACGCGTGGAGGCGATCTCCTCTGCTTTTGATTCTGCGTAGATATTGGACGGACGGGCCAGATAGCCTCCCGCTGCTGCAGGCAACGGCTGACCGGCATGAGCACTGCCGATCAGGGTAGCATCGGTCGCCCGAACGAATTCGGGGACGATCGCTGCCGGCTCTGACACATGAATTTTTTGTACGAACGGTTCGGCGATCATGGGTGCATCCAGTTCAAAATGAACCACCGCGGATTCCGATCCGACCAGTTCGTTTTCCTCGGTGGCCGGTACCGATTCGGCTACGACCGGCTCTACCAGCCTGGGCATAAGCGGGTCGCTGGATTCCAAAGATGCTGCCATCACATCCATTTCGCGTTCGGCGAGGCCTGCATCATCCAAAATACCCGCTCTTTCGGGCGTCGGGACTGGAGGTACGGTTTCGGGCGTGGCACCCAGGACCATAACGATCTTCTGTTCGGTCTGAGGGGTAGCCGCTTTAACAACGGGTGCCGTAAAAGGGTCGCGGTTCTCGAATCCCGTGGCGATCAGGGTGATCCCGATCTTATCGCCCAGCGTGCTGTCATATCCCATGCCCAGGATCACATCGGTATGCTCACCGGCCTGGGTCAGCAGATAATTCTGTATCACCTCAACCTCGTCCATCGTGAACTCATGTTCCCCGGCCGCGGATGTGATATTGATCAGGATCCATTTCGCACCCCGGATATCGCTGTCATTCAGCAGGGGCGAATTCAGGGCCTCCTCGATGGCACGAAGCGCGCGCTCCTCCCCGCTGGCCTCGGCATTCCCGAGGAAGGCCGCCTTCCCGTTCCGCATCACGGTACACACGTCGGCGAAATCCACATTGATCTGCCCGGTACTGTTGATCACATCCGTGATGCACTTGGCGGCCGTAGCCAGTACATTATCCGCCTTGGCGAATGCCTCTCGCATTTTGAGGTTGCCGTACTGGTGGCGGAGTTTGTCATTGCTGATTACCAGGAGGGTATCTACATACTGACGAAGGTTCTTGATTCCCTCCTCTGCCTGTTGCTGGCGCTTGCGACCCTCGTAAGAGAAGGGTGTCGTTACAATACCGACCGTGAGGATCCCGAGATCCTTGCAGATCTTGGCGATGATGGGGGCACCACCAGTACCGGTACCGCCACCCATCCCGGCCGTGATGAAAGCCATTTTGGTATTGACCTCAAGGATCCGCCGGATCTCCTCCAGGGATTCTTCCGTGGCCTGACGGCCGATCTCCGGATTCGCACCGGCTCCCAGGCCTTGTGTCAGGTGGGGGCCCAGCTGAATGCGGTTGGGGATCCCGCTGTGGGCAAGGGCTTGCGCATCGGTATTGCAGATGATGAAATTCACACCATCGATCTGTTGGCTGTGCATGAAATTGACGGCATTTCCGCCGCCACCTCCTACTCCGATTACTTTGAGGATGGAGGATTTATCACGGGGCAGATCAAAATGTATCATAGCGTTTGGTTTGGGTTAGTTGTTTTATAGGCATTATTGCTATCAGAGATGGTTGTCTTCCTCTTCCTTGAACAGGTCGATGATACGGTCCTTGAATTTGCTCCAGAAACCGGTCAGATTTTTCCGCCGATCAATGACCTCCACCGGCTGGGGTTCATTCGTTTCGGTCACGACCGGGCCTGTTACAGGCTGACGCAGATTCGTAGGGACCTCCATATTCAGGAACTCCTTATCAAATTGCTTCCGGTTGTGCTCGTAATCGTCGTAACCCTTCAGGATAAGACCGATACAAGTGGAATAGGTGGGCTTGGCGAGTTCTTCAATGTGTCCGGCCGCCAGGTGTTCGTTGGGATAGCCGATACGCGCCGGCAGACCGGTCACATATTCCGTAAGTTGGATGAGGTGCTTTAATTGCGAACCGCCTCCGGTCAGTATCACACCACCGTTCAGCATGCGGTTGTCCAGACCGACCTGCTTGAGGTGAAAGGTCACAAAGTCCATGATCTCGCTCATACGGGCCTGGATGATATTCGCCAGATTTTTCACACTGATCTCCTTGGCGGGCATACCCCTTAGCCCAGGAATGGTGATGTACGCATTGGTCTTTGCTTCATTTGCAAGGGCGTTTCCGAACTGCACCTTCATCTGTTCGGCCTGTGTTTTCAGCACCCCCAGACCGGTCTTGATGTCTTGCGTGATGTTCTCGCCGGCGAAGGGGATCACGGCCGTATGCTTTAGAATGCCCTCATAAAAGACCGCGAGGTCGGTCGTACCGCCCCCGATATCCACGATGGCGACACCGGCTTCCAGGTCCTCCTGTCCCATGACAGCGGACGAAGAAGCCAGCGGCTGCAGGACCAGGTCCTTGGTCCGCAATCCTGAACGCTCGACACTGCGATTGATGTTCCGGATCGCATTCTTGTCACCGGTGATGATATGGAAGTTGGCGCCGATCTTGACACCTCCGTACCCGATCGGGTTCGGGATATTCGGGATATTGTCAACGGTGAATTCCTGCGGGATCACGTCTATGATCTGGTCACCAGCCGGAATATAGGTCTTGTACTGGTCGTCGATCAATTGGTCGATCTCTCGCTGGGTGATCTCGATGTCGGTCTGCTGCCGCACGATATCGCCGCGGGTCTGAAGGCTTTTGATGTGATGCCCGGCCACGCCGACATACACTTCCTTGACCGACAGGTTGGGATTGCTGGCAAAGCAGTTATCGAGGGCTGTGCGGATGGCCTTGATGGTCTCGTCGATATTCAAGACCTGACCATGTTTCACACCATTGGAGCTGGCCTTGCCGAATCCCAGGATCTCCAGCTTGCCGTACTCATTTTTTCGGCCGGCGATCACAGCGATCTTAGTGGTCCCGATATCGAGACCGACAATAATGGGTCGTTCCGAACCCGAGGTCGGGGCCGCACCGATATCCGGTCCGGCGGGGATGTGGCGTTCGTTGTTCATGGGAGCTGTTTTTAGTTGTTTTAGTTGTTTATATGGTCAGATATATGCTACGAGTTTCAGTAGTCGTGGTCCGGGTCGGGATCCTGCGGCATCACTGCCTTGGGTTTACGGGGCGGCTCCGGTGCTTTCTTACTATTCTTCGCTCGCGTTTCAGATGCCGGCTGGGTCGTCCGACCGGTGTCAGTCACCGGATGTACCGGAATGCCCGGTTGGCTGACAACCGGAGCCGACACGATCGAATCGGACGTGGGTGCGGTCCGTGTCAATAATCGCTCCACATTCCGCCGCAGGCGCACCGAATCCACCATCGTACCGGCTTGGGTGCGGGACGCCACAACCTGACCCCG
>JBJOMF010000197.1:0-7503 GCA_046052505.1 Bacteroidota bacterium
TTCCTTCAGTTGAAGGCAGAGGACAATCTGCAAAATTTCATCCGGGCTTATCAATACCTGCCAACCCGGACCGACCATAATGGCAGCACCGGCTGTGTGGGATTTTGCTGGGGCGGTGCCATGGCCAACAATCTGGCAGTTGCATTACCCGGACTAAAGGCGGCAGTGGCTTTCTACGGCAGGCAGCCCCGTCCGGAGGAGGTCCCCCGCATCCGGGCAGCGGTGCAATTGCACTATGCGGAGCTGGACCAGGCAGTCAATGCAGGGATCGACACCTACGAGTCGGCACTGAAGGCCGCAGGTGTCCGATACGAACGATATATGTATGAAGGAGCCCAGCACGCCTTTCACAATGATACCGCCCCCACCCGTTACAAGGAGGAGGCTGCCCGGCTGGCCTGGCAGCGCACCCTGGATTTTTTCGGTATGTATTTGTCCTGATCAGGCACCCGAGGAACGTGCCGCGACGACATCCCAGTTCACCAGTCTCCACCAGCCCGAAATATAATCCGCCCGGCGGTTCTGGTATTTTAAATAGTAGGCATGCTCCCAGACATCGAGGCCCAGCAAGGGGATCCCCCGAAGTTCACTGACGTTCATGAGGGGATTGTCCTGATTGGGTGTGGAACCGACCTGCAGGCCTCCGGAAGGGGTCATCACCAACCAGGCCCAGCCGCTGCCGAACCGGCTTTTGGCCGCATCACTGAATTCGGCCTGAAAGGCTGCAAAGGAACCGAAACGGTATTCGATGTCTTCCAGCAGCTGGCCGCCGGGCTGGTTTCCGTCTTTGGGGGCCTGCATCGAGTGCCAGAAGAATTCGTGGTTGTAATGCCCGCCCCCATTGTTGCGCATCTTTACGGAGTAGTTGGATATGCCGGACAGGAGCTTGGTCAGTGATATGGCGGATGTATCCACTTTTTCCGCGGCCACAGCTTCGCCCAGATTCTTGGCATAAGCGGCCGCGTGCCTGGAGTAATGGATCTCCATGGTCTGCCCATCGATCACCGGCTCGAGAGCCCCATAACCATATGGCAGCGGCTGCTGGGTATAAGGAATCTCCTCGGCGCCGCCATATCTGCCGGCAGGGGCGGCAAACGAGGAGGTCAAAGAGGGCAACAGTGCAGCGGCCAAACCGGCTTTTCCGGCTCTGAATAAGAAGGCACGGCGTCCTTGGGAAGTTGCTTTCTCCATATTACAGGTGTATTGATGGGATAAAGGTACTTGAAGTTATGCGCCCGAAACCCGTTTTAAAAACCGCACCTTTATCTTCGCTGCCCATGTATCTGCAGGACCATTATGCGATTCTGGAGCTGGAGCCTTCGGCTACGCAGCCCGAGATCAAACAGGCCTATCGCCGGCTGGCCAAGCAGTTCCACCCCGATCTTCATCCCGGCGATCCATACGCTGCAACCCGCTTCGAAGCGGTTAAGGATGCCTACGAAGTGCTGACCGACCCGCACAGGAGGGACCGCTACCTTCAACAACGGTGGTACCTCCAGAGTCTGGGACGGCGAAAGGCGCAGCCCCTGATCACTCCCGAAAACCTGTTGCGGGAGGCCCTTGAGCTAGAACGACATACCGCTCGCCTCGATCCCTTTCGCCTGGACCAGGAAGGACTGCAACAATACTTGCTGAACCTGATACCCGATCCCGTGATCGAGAAACTCCGCTCCTTTCATCAGCCGGAAACGAATGACGCCATCTGCGATGCCCTGCTACGAGCATCCCGACACCTCAGCGCCCCGTTCGCAAAACCCGTATGGGAGCGACTGCTGAAATTAGCCGAGGGGCTGACAGCTACCGAGCACCGGATCCGCGAAAGAGAAATGCGTTCGACCCGCCGTCACAGCCGTGAGCGCTGGATGGCTGTGTGGATCCTTGCAGTGACCGGACTTCTCATTTTACTCATCTGGCTCGCCGGCCGCTGAGCTATCTTTGCCCGATGCACTATGTATCCGCCGAAGGTCTCTCCAAAAGTTACGGGATCCAGCCTCTGTTCGCTGGCCTTGGTTTTCACATTGAGGAGGGCGATAAACTGGCGCTGGTGGCACGGAACGGCAGTGGGAAATCGACCTTGCTGAAGATCCTTGCGGGTAAGGAAACGGCCGACAGCGGTAACCTGTGGATCAACAAAGAGGTGGATGTGGTGCTTTTCGAACAGGACCCGGTATTTCTGGAGGACCGCTCCGTACTCGAGAATATTTTTTTTCACGACCATCCGGTCCTGAACGCCATCCGCGATTATGAGGCAGCAGCCGAAACCGAGGATCCTACCGTGTTGGGCGAGGCCATTGCACGTATGGACGAACTTGGAGCCTGGGACTTTGACGCACGGGTCCGTCAGGTGCTGGGGCGTCTCGGCATCCGCCAACTCCAACAGCCCCTGCAGTCCCTCAGTGGAGGACAGCGGAAGCGGGTAGCATTGGCCAAAACACTGATCGATGCGGGTTTCGGACACAAGCATGTACTCCTCATCATGGACGAACCCACCAACCACCTGGATGTGGAAATGGTAGAGTGGCTGGAACACTACCTGAACAAGGAAAACGTAACCCTGCTGCTCGTGACCCACGACCGGTACTTCCTGGACGCGGTTTGCTCCGAGATCTGGGAATTGGACCAAGGCACCCTGTATAGCTACAAGGGCGACTACGAAAATTTTATCGAGAAAAAATCAGCCCGGGCAGAAAGTGAGGCCGCGAGTCTGGATAAAGCCCGGAACCTCTACCGAAAGGAATTGGAATGGATGCGCAAACAACCCAAGGCCCGCACATCGAAAGGGAAGAGCCGGCAAGACCGGTTCCACGAGATCGAACAACAAGCGAACCGCCGGACGGAAGATGAGCAGCTGCGGCTGGAGATGAAGATGAGCCGGCTGGGGGGGAAGGTGCTGGAGCTGAAAAAGGTAAACAAGAGCTTTGGCGATCACGTGATCCTGAAGGGATTTGATTACACGTTTAAAAAAGGGGAGCGGATCGGTATCGTGGGCCCCAATGGCGTGGGCAAGTCTACATTCATTCACCTGATACAGGGGCTGGAACCTGCCGACAGCGGTAAGGTCAATCCGGGTGATACGGTGGTGTTCGGCAACTATTCCCAGCAGGGCTTGATTTTGAAAAGCGATATGCGCGTCATCGAGTACGTGCGGACCTTCGCGGAAAATTTCCCCCTCGCCTCTGGCGGATCGCTGAGCGCCGCTCAGTTCCTCCAGCTTTTCCTGTTCGATCCCGACAAACAGTATACGCCGGTCAGCCGCCTGAGCGGTGGTGAAAAACGACGACTCCATCTGCTGACCGTCCTGTTCCGAAACCCAAATTTCCTGATCCTGGACGAACCAACCAACGACCTGGACCTGCCCACCCTGGGTGTGCTGGAAAACTTTCTGAGCGAATTCCCGGGATGCCTCGTGATCGTTTCCCATGACCGCTACTTCATGGACCGGCTGGTCGACCACCTTTTTGTATTCGAAGGCAACGGCGTGATCCGTGATTTCCCGGGTAATTATTCCCAATACCGCGAATGGCAGCGGCAACAAGAAATCGATCCGAAGGACAAAGAAGGAGACGTCACGAGAACAAACCCCTTACAAAGATCGGATAGTGCCCCGGAAAAGCGCCAGCTCTCCTTCAAGGAGAAGCGGGAATGGGAACAACTGTCAATAGATATCGAAGTCTTGACAAAGGAACGGGAAGCCATTACAGGGAAGCTGAACAGCGGGGCAGCCCCATTCGAGGAGTTGCAACAACTCTCGCTACGCATCGGTGAGGTCACCCGCTTGCTGGAGGAAAAGGAATGGCGTTGGTTGGAACTTAGCGAATGGGCCTGAATCCGTAATTTCATTCTATGAACCGTTCCGTGGCCCTGTTTTACGCACTGCTGCTCGCAATCGCAACGCATGGACAGGAGCAGAAGATCCTGACCGTTACGGTCAATCAGAAAGGCATCATCACGCTGGGTCGGGATATCATAAAGGCCGGTCAGCTGGCCCAGGCCCTGCAAGAGAGGCTCTTCAGCAGCTATAAGGGTACCGATCGCATGCATGACCGCATCGTTTACATACGTTACAATAACGTCGCCGATTCCATCCATACATCCGTAGTACAGGAAATACGGTCAGGACAGCAGCGGGCCCTGAACAACTATTGCATCGACCGCTATCGGAAACGCTTCGACGAACTGGACGAAAAACGGAAGCAGCAAGTGATGGATGACCTTCCCGTACTGTTTCAGACGGAATACGAATTGCCAGATGACCCGGCTTACACGGAACCAGATCGTTGATCTTACAACCGGCCATCGAGCATGGCTTTATTGGGATCACAGATACGCTGTCACAAGCCGCAGGACCTGCTCCGGATCGATCCGCTCCATGCAACGGAAGTGGCCCATAGGACATTTTTCGTAACCGATCTTCGAACAGGGCCTGCACCAGAGCCCCTTGGTCTCCATGATGCCATACGAAACGGGACGATCACCATAGTAAGGCGTCATCCCAAATGCAGGCGCAGTATTGCCCCAGAGGGAAATGATGGGCCTGCCAAAGGCCGCGGCGATATGCATCAGTCCGGTGTCGTGGGTCACGACCAGCCGGGACTTTCGTACCAGGTCGGCACTCTCATTCAGGCTGAACTTGCCACAGGCGTTATAGATCTTCACCGGGTCGGCAGCTGCAATGTCCTCGCCCCGTTCCCGGTCTTCCGCCCCCCCCAGCAGAATCACCGGAAAGCGGATACCTCCACAGAAGCGCTTCCAGTGATGGACCGGCCAGCGCTTCGTACCATGGGCTGCTCCGATCACTGCGGCGATAAAGCCGGCATGATGCGAAGCCGGGATATCCTCTTGCCGGGTGATTTCCGATTCAGCGATGAAATAATCGAGCCCCTTACTATCGTTTTTAACACCATAGGTTGCGACTGTGTCTAGGTAGCGGTCGACGATATGTACCGACGGCAGGGTGTTCACCTTGAAGGCCGTATACAGGTATTTACGCAGGTTCAATTTGGAAAAAGAATACGCCTTCACGCCCAGGGCACGTTTGAGAAACAGCGTACGTGCATTGTGATGCAGGTCGATCACCGCATCGAAGGATTCCGACCGCAACTCCTCCAAGAGCTGTTCGCGACTATGGCCCCATACATGCAACCGATCGATATACGGATTATGTGCCACGACGGACTGAAAGCGGTCGCGTACCAGAAAATGGACCTGCGCATCTGCCACCTGTTGCTTCAGACACCGGATGACGGGAGTGGTGAGCACGATATCGCCGATCGAGGAAAGGCGGATGATCAGGAACTTGGGCACGGAGCAAATTTAGGGCATCATCTCCTCCAACTCCAGGTAATTGAGATCCTTGTTGAAGGTCTCCCGTGTGAAAAGGGCCGCCACCACGGTGATGAGCATGATGACACCACCCGCCACCCAGCCGGCGGTTACATAATCCGTAACCTGACGCAGCAGCTGGAAAAGTGGCAGGATGAATATGGTCAGCATACCGCGGACCATATTAGGTATTGTGGTGGCCGCCGTAGCCCGGAGATTGGTACCGAACTGTTCGGCACCCATGGTCACGAAGATGGCCCAGAAGCCGGTTCCGAATCCCAATCCGGCACAGATGACATACATCTGATCCGCTGAACCGCCCCATTGCATTGTGAAGAAGAGGACCATGAACAGCGCCGTAATGGCATAGAAAATGTAAAGTGCTTTTTTGCGGCTGCGCAGCCACTGGCTGACAAAGCCGATCAGGATATCACCCACCGAAATGGCCGCGTAGGCGAACATAATGGCCTTGCCGGGGTCGATCTCGTCCCGGATCCCGAAATGCTGTCCGAATTCCATGGAGAAAGAGACCAGCACGCCGATCACGAACCAGGTAGGCAATCCGATAAGTACCCCCAGCACGTAGCGCCGCAGGCGGTCGCGGTTGTTGAACAGCATGAAAAAATTCCCTCGCGCGACACCCTGTTTTTT
This sequence comes from Bacteroidota bacterium, assembly GCA_046052505.1. GTDB lineage: Bacteria > Bacteroidota > Bacteroidia > Chitinophagales > Chitinophagaceae > JJ008. The sequence goes on from JBJOMF010000197.1 coordinate 5,974, forward strand.
CACCTCATGGAACATGCCGGACTCGAAAACGGAGATCCGAAGAAGCAGCAGCATCAGCCCCAGTCCGCCTCCGATAAAGTAACAGGTACGCCAGTCGAAATTTTGCTTCATGAAAAAGGCGACCACGCCCCCGGTAAGCCCCACCCCGGCCACGAAGGAGGTGGCGATGCCGCGCTTTTCCTTGGGAATGAGTTCGGAGACCAGAGTGATACCGGCACCCAGTTCACCGGCAAGTCCGAGTCCGGCGATGAACCGGACCCACTTAAATTGCTCCGGGGTCTCAATGAAACCGTTGGCGATATTGGCCAGCGAATACAATACGATGGAACCGAATAGCACGCTGAGCCGTCCGCGCTTGTCGCCCATCACGCCCCAGACGATGCCGCCGATCAGCAGCCCGGCCATCTGCCACATGATGATGTTCTCCCCTTCCATCGTCACCGCCTCGTCGCTGAGACCCAGCGAGCGGAGGCTAGGAACCCGGGTGATGCTGAACAGGAGCAGGTCGTAGATGTCAACAAAATAACCCAGTGCGGCCACGATCACGGGAACGGACAGGATACCATGTTGCTTGTTCATGAGAGAATGATTATACGGTCGGAGGCACCGGCGGTTGGTTGGATTTTTTTGGGGAACCAGACAGCATCTTGATGATCACCGGAGCGGTGGTCACCACCACGATGATCAGCACGATGATCTCCAGATGTTCCTTCAGATCGAACCCGAACTGGTTCAGGATCCACTTCTGTAGGAAATAGCCGCCGAGGATCATGGTCAGCACCCACGCGATGCAGCCTACGACATTGAAAAAATGAAATTTCTTGCGGTCCATGGCCACGATACCCGCCACGATGGGTGCAAAGGTGCGGACGAACGGAAGGAAGCGGGCACCGATGATGGCCAGGGCCCCGTGCTTCTCGTAAAACTCATGGGCCTGATGCAGGTAGCGTTTCTTGAACAGCAGCCGGTCGCGCCAATGGTACATGGCCGGTCCAACCTTCCGCCCGGTCCAATACCCCACCGCATTGCCCATGATTCCGCAACAGGAGATCAGTCCGGAAAGCGTGAGCAGATCGAGCCACTCGTTCTGTACTCCACCCATCCCGACATGCTGGAGGAACTGGTAGGCCAGTCCCGGTTCCCCGTTATCCATTTTATGGGCAAAGATCCCTGCGACGAACAAGAGGGAGTCACCGGGAAGAAAGAAGCCCACAAACAGACCGGTTTCCGCAAATACGACGAACAGCAGCAGCCAGAGCCCGCCGTTCTCCACATACCACTGCGGCTGAAGGAGCTGGCTCCAGTGAAACGATTCCAACAAAGTAAAAAGCACCGGCATGCGTACTCAATGTTTATGCGTATCGTGTGTGTGTTCGGCACCCTCATGCCCATGATGCTTGGAGGAATGGGCCAGCTGCCCCTCCCACTTGCTCACCGCTACGGTAGCCAGGGCATTTCCCAGTACATTGGTCATGGTACGTCCCATATCGCAGAACACATCGATGGCCAGGATCAGTCCGATGCCCTCCG